>CAZOQJ010000079.1:0-11157 GCA_964581905.1 uncultured Pirellulales bacterium | reverse complement strand
CAGTGCGGTGTCGATAGAATCGCCGTCGGTGCAATCACTCACTCAGCAGCAGCGGTCGATATCGCCCTCGACAGGCAAACAAAGCCATGGTAAAAAACGACCTGCTGGACCCGGACAAAATAAGGGTAAATCTAAATACGAAGCGCATCGGCAAAAAAATCCTCGTCTATAACAGCACTTCGAGTACCAACGATATTGCCGCCGAATATGCAGCGAATAAAAAAAACGATGGACTGGCTATCTTCGCCGAAGAGCAAACGGCAGGCCGAGGCCGGGCCGGTGCAAAATGGATAAACGGGCGGGCAGACAGCATCCTTTGCTCGATTGTCCTGACCAAAACCAAATGCAGCGCCGAACTGCTGTCATTAACATTAGCCGTCGCGATTGCTGAAGCCATTGGAGAAATCAACGGCAAATCTGCAAAAATCAAATGGCCGAATGACATAATCATAAATGGCAAAAAGGTTGCAGGTATCCTGCTCGAATCCAAGACCTGTAACAGTCACACTGTTTATATTCTTGGTATTGGAATAAACTGTCACCAAAAAAAAGACTCCTTTCCGCCTGAATTACAACCAATCGCTACAAGTATTGACATTGAAACCCGAACAATATGCGACCGCAATCCGCTTGCAAAAAGATTGCTTTACTCGGTAGACCACTGGATTCGAATCGCGGAGAAAAACAGCAAAAAAGCAATCGACTGCTGGCGGCAGTTAAGCACCCTTCTAAATCAAAGAGTAACGCTTATCTTCAACGGCAAAAAATTCAGTGGCAACTGCATTGGCATTGACCCTGAGAAGGGTCTAATCATGCAGCTGGATACCGGCGGAGTAAGAATGTTCGACGCCGCACATACCACTATCACAAAGTGATTAAATCTGTATAATCATATATGAGGTCAAAGATATGTCAGAAAAATTTGATGTTGCAGTAATAGGCAGCGGGCCTGGTGGTTATGCCGCCGCTATCAGATGTGCGCAAAGAAACGCTTCCGTAGCTCTGATAGAAAAAGAATTTATTGGCGGAACGTGCTTGAATTGCGGATGTATCCCATCGAAGTCACTTCTTGCCTCGGCCCACACTCTGCTTTCGATAAAACACGCTGCGATGATGGGAGTCGACGTTGCATCAGCCACCCCCAATTGGCCAAAAATGCAGGAAAGAAAAAATGCAATAGTTTCCGGATTCCGCAAGGGTCTGACAGGATTGCTAAAAGCCAACAAAATAAAAATAATTCAAGGCAAGGGTATTATCACAGCACCAGGTCAAATCAAAATCGCCTCTGATACCACCACAGCGCAACTACAAGCGGATAAAATAATCCTTGCTACCGGCTCACAGCCGATACAGCTTCCAGACATACATCTTGATGGTCAGACCGTTATCAGCAGTAAAGAAGCCCTCGAACTGCAGCAGATTCCAAAATCAATGGTCATCATTGGCGGTGGAGTAATTGGCTGCGAAATGGCTTGTGTGTATTCTGGCGTAGGAACAAAAGTAACTGTCATTGAAGCTCTTGCCCGATTGATACCGATGGAAGATGAATGGGTTGGCCGATTGATGCAGCGTGAATTAAGTAAACTCGGCATAGATTGTATTACAGGCCAGAAAGTAACCTCGACAGATAAAACCAGTGGATTGGCAAAGGTATCTTTGGAAAGTGGCCAGACCATCGATACAGAAAAGCTGCTCGTCTCGATCGGACGAAGACCGGTTGTCGATAAAGAAACTATCGAATCTGTTGAGCTTGAAATGTCAGGCTCTGCAACCAAAATTAACGATAAAATGGAAACCAATGTCCCAGGCATCTATGCTATTGGTGATACTGTAGGCACAACGTTTTTAGCTCACGGCGCCTTTGCTGAAGCCAAGGTTGCAGCGACGAATGCAACAGGCGGTGATGAAAAAATAGCCGACTACTCGCTAATACCGAGAGCTGTCTATACATTCCCCGAAGTTGCCTCTGTTGGTAAAACTGAACAAACCTGCAGGGAGCAAGGCCTTGATATTTCTGTCGGAAATTCGTTTTTCAAAACTAACGGCCGAAGTGTCGCACATAACGAGACCGTTGGCGAAATAAGAGCTGTTAGAGACAAAACTACTAACAAGATTGTCGGCATTACAATGGTTGGCTCAATAGTAACCGAGCTTATAGCTGCCGCCAGAATACTCCTGGGAACAACTGAAAAAATCACTCGTTTAAGCTTTCCGCACCCGACTGTCTCAGAAGTACTAAAAGAATCCATTGAAGACAGCTTCGGCCTAAGCCTGCATAATCCACCAAAGATATAATGCTGGGTATCCTTTATTCTCTTCGTGGGTATCTATCCTTTTGCCTACTTTTACCTATTTTTTGAAGCAGTGTTGTTTTTTGTAAACATTACGCAAATTTCATGTTCCTTTGACATATTACACCTGATATGTGTGTAAATATAGGATAAATAGACATAATAGGCGTTGATAAATATCAACATGCCGATAAATTGCATAATCTGACTGTTATAATTATATATAAATCTAACCATTTTTATTATAAGCCGTTATGTGAGACTATATGTAGTGTTTTGTCTTTGTTTTTTGTGGGTGGTATATCCTTTGCAGGTATTTCTTCCAACCCTTTTTGAGGTTTTAAGGATTTTGGGCGGAGCATCCTAAAACTACAATCATTATTGATTAAGGAAGATGGATCCGCCCAAATCCAAAAATTCAACATCAGCATTGTACTCGCAAAAAACAAGGTTGCTTTAGAGTCCAAGTGTGGTAAGGGTTTAGATAAAAACAGTGGTTTTTGGAGGAGAAAGAGATGAAGTCAATTCGTGGTTTCAGAATAACCTTGGTGCTGCTTTGGTTCATCTTATTGCTTGTAGCTGGACCTTTGAGTCCCTGTAGCGTGTCGGCGGTAACTTTTACGTTCGTTGACAACTACACTTGGGGCTTCTACAACGATTCGCTTGGCTTTGTCCTTGACCGCACGAATCCATTCAACGGGACTTTTCTATTTCCAGGTGCTAACTGCTCAGACGGGGACCCAATTATCAATCCAGCCCCGGAGCCTGATTTGAGTGTGGCTGATTCTATCTTGGGACAGTGGTTGGATAAGCCACCGATTCTGAATGATAACTGGAGTGACCCACAACCAATACCAAATACCTGGGCTGTAAACACTGAGACAGCTGTCATATACGAGATAGACGCAGGAACATCAGGTATTCAGGATATTGTAGCCAACATTGGTGTAGATAATGGAGTTTTTGTCTGGCTCGATGGCATCTATCAATTTGGTGCTTTATCGCCAGGATATGCCATTGAATGGGAATATAGTGTGCCATTGGCTGATATGGAACCCGGCACTCACTATTTGCAGATTTTAAGGGAAGACCATGGTGTTTTAACTGATCTTAGCATCCAGGTAACAGGTGTTCCCGAACCGGCCGCAATTTTGCTTCTCAGTCTGGGCGGATTGGCTTTGAGAATAAAACACAGAAGATAAGGCAGCATTAAGTTCAATTCGCAAATTAAGGGCTGGTCAAGTCAGCCCTTTTTTATTTATCCCTACAAGTTCTACATTGGAAGATAAATTCGTGCAATCAGCTTAATATAATGTTAAAATTAAACCTGTGAAATCCGTTGCTGAAAAAACAAAAAGTTATCCTTTGAGTTTTATCGATTGCGGGCTCAGCGATTACAGGGAAGTTCTACAACTACAACAGGAAATGCACGAAAAAAGACGCCTGGACGAAATGCCCGATACTATTTTAATCGTTGAACATACTCCCGTGATTACCCTCGGTGCCCGACAGAGCGCGAACAAATTACAAGCGAGCTGCGAAGAGCTTGCGGAACGCAATATCGATGTCGTTGAAAGCCGTAGAGGTGGCGGCACTACAGCACACAATCCCGGCCAATTGGTCTTTTACCCAATCCTGAATCTAAAGCAGCTCGGCCTCGACATCAGCACATACATTAGAAAACTTGAGGAAATTGGTATTAAGCTGCTTGAGCAATTAGGTTTGAACGCAGAAAGAAGAAAAGGTTTCCCCGGATTATGGGTTGAAAATAAAAAAATCGCTTCGATCGGCGTGCGGGTCTCGAAATTTGTTACATATCACGGCATGGCCATAAATATTCAAAATGACCTAAGCATCTTTGATTTTATTACCCCCTGCGGCCTGGATAACATAGAAATGACCTCGCTCCTGAAAGAAACCGGCAAGCAACATCCGATGAACCAAATAAAGGAAAAACTGAAGGAGTTACTTATAAAGCATTTTTCTGATGAGCAGACTTCTCCGCCGATTGTCAGACGCAGTTCAAGAGGCAAATTGCCTCCATGGCTTCGCAGGCCCTTACCAACCGGCGAAACCTTCCATCATACTGAGCAAGTGTTAAGCTCACTGGGCCTGGAAACTATATGCAATAGTGCAAACTGTCCCAATCGAGGCCAGTGCTGGGAAAGAGGTACTGCAACAGTATTGATATTAGGTAATGTCTGCACACGGAATTGTAAATTCTGCTCGGTAGCCGTTGGCAAGCCCGCCCTGCCGGACCCAACTGAACCAGCACGTTTAGCAGAGATGGCAAAGCAAATGGACTTGAAATATCTTGTAATTACAAGCGTCAATCGGGATGATTTGCCGGACGGCGGTGCCGGCCATTTTCGTAATTGCATTAACACTGTCAGGCAGAAATGCCCGGATATGAGGTTTGAAATACTAACGCCTGATTTTCGCAACTGCCAGGTCAAGGCCATAAAAACCCTCAGCGATGCTTTGCCCTTTGTATTCGCTCACAACGTCGAAACCGTGCCTTATCTATACCCAGTTGCCAGAGCCGGTGGAAACTATCAACGCTCTCTGAATCTGCTCAAATTGACCAAAGAAAGCTATGATAACGTTCAGACCAAATCATCAATTATGCTTGGCCTGGGAGAGACAGACGCTGAAATCGAACAGGTACTAAGAGATTTACGCAATGTTGATTGTGACAGAATCACAATCGGCCAATATCTAAAGCCATCGAAAGATTCACTTGAAGTAATACAATACATCCCCCCTTCCAAATTCGATTTCTGGAGGCAAAGGGCAATTGAAATGGGCTTTTCCTGGGTTATCTCTTCGCCCTTTGCTCGCAGCTCATATTTTGCAGAGCAGGAAAATCTCTTATAGCCGTTATATATTTCTTTAGTGTCTTCTTATAGGACATAAAATGTGGCTTTATTAATCACGTTGTTTTGTCAGCTTTTTTGGTTTTATTGTAAACATTTATTATACTTTAGGTGGCACATAGAAGTGATATAAGTTGTACTTAATTGGGGATGTTTTCCGGTAGGGGGGAAAATGAATCCCGCAAATAAACTAATCTACTTGAAACGCCGAGGCGCTGCACTTATCACAGCCATGATATTTGTCCTTGTCTTTTCCGCACTGGCTGTTTCGATGGCCTCGTTGTCCGGCGTCAATCTACAAATTGCGGATAATCAGCATAAGGTAAACTCTGCCCTTTCCGCCGCTGAATCCGCTCTGGAATGTGGAAAATACATCGTAGCCAACACCCTTTTACCAAGCACCGCTTTCAATGTTGTCACTCCTACCCAAGCCAACGAAGTGTGGAGTAATTTATGTGACCAAGTGCAGGACCAAGAATGGTTTGCAGGACAAGCAACCGCAACTTCAAATGATATTATTACGCCTGCTGTGAACTTTGGAGCGGCAAATGTCTCTTTTCAGGTCAGATTCTATCGGGATGATACCAATTCCATTCGGCTTGAGGGAATAGGAACTGACGGCCAAGTTCAAAAACAGGTCAGCATATCTATGACTATTACAAAAGATAACGAGGTCTTGAATTACGCTATCGCCAGCAGAGGCCGAATGTGGCTTACCGGCGATTCAACTATACACGGAGATATCTTCAGCTCCTGGGACCGTCCTGAGATACCACCTTATAATATGAGCAGTGACTCAGCCGTTCTGGGGACAATCAATACAGTCTTAACCCTCGAGCAAATCGAAGACCAAAGTTACCAGATGGAGACCCTTGAAGACGGCTATCCGATTGATGTCAATGGCGACCCGTTAGGTGCTAACTATGAAGACCGCTATTACAGCTCTTATGACGAAGTTCAGGCGTACCACGAAGGCATCAACTATGGCCAGCCACACCAAGACATGCCCGGTATGAATATATCTGATTATGACACCGATGATTATAACAGCGACCTTACAGATATTCCCTCGTGCCCAAGTGAGGAAAGAGTAATCGAGTACTTCCCTCATGCGCCGGGTGACTATAATGAGCCGAAAAGCGGCAGCAGACAATTAACCCGTCACGTTTACGAAAACCAGACGTTTAGCAACGCATATCTTCCTGACAATCGCAACGCGCTATTCAGGAATTGCACTTTTGAGGACATTTTATATATCGACTGTTATAAAAGTGGTAGTAGCGGTTATAACAACGTTCGCTTTGAGAACTGTACTTTCAACGGCGTGATTGTAACCGATGTACCTGAGGTGTTTAAATGGCAGAATAACTGCCTGTACTTTACCGGTGAAGCGGCCTTCAACAACACCTCTGGCGTACAGGAAGCCACTATCCTTGCTCCGTACTTTAACGTCAACCTTGGCAATACCAACCCGGAGCAAAATGATAACAACGTGCTGACAGGTGCTATTGTCGGCGGGATTGTTGACGTCCGTGGTAACGCACAAATCTATGGGACAATTATTTCAATGTGCGATACAACACAGTGGAGTTCGGGATATGTAACCAATATCGGTGCCACACTAAATGATGGAGGTTCTGAAACAACAGAGTTAGGTGATATCGGTGTCATTAGCATTACACCTGAGGAAGATAAGATGCTGCCCAGCGGTGTCACCAGCCCAATCATCATTAAACCGTTGCAGGAAACTTATTCAGAAGGAGTATAACTATAGAAGTAGAGATGTAAATAAAACAAAACTCTTAGCTAACTCAAAAAGGAAAACAGATGAAAAAGCTAATCCTAAACATACTGATGCTTGCTTTGCTACTGACGGTATTCTCCATAGCTATAGTAAATGCAAACTCGGTCATTTCTGCCGGCGGTAGAATTACTTGCCTCAATGATGACCCCAACGAGCCGCAGCCGGAAGCCGTGTTTAGTTATTCTGACGAAGACCCTAACGAGCCTCAGCCAGAAATTATCTAACTCGGACATGCCGTGTCGAGATACTAAAACTATCTCTTTACTAAATAGCTCTGGAAACTTTCACTACGTTTACCATTTCAGCTACATCGTGGACGCGGACGATTGAAACTCCTGCTGCCACACATAAGGTAACCGTAGCAGCAGTGCCGAATATTCTGCCTGCAGGATTTTCCTTGTCGGTAAGCTTGCCGATAAAACTCTTGCGACTTGTACCAGCTAATACCCGGTAGCCGGAAGCAACAAATTTATCGATATTTCTTAGAATCTGCAGATTATGCTCTAACGTCTTGCCAAAACCAATGCCAGGGTCGATAAAAATCATATTCTTTAGGATACCAAGTTTCTCTGCCTTTTTAGCCCGCTTTAACAAAAACTGATGAACTTCACCAACTACGTCTTTGTATTTTGGTTCCGCCTGCATCGTGGCAGGTGTTCCCTGAATATGCATTAAAACTACCGGTACCTGCTGCTCTGCTGCTAATTTTCCCAACCGCTGGTCACTTAATGCGGTTATATCATTAAGCATAGCTGCACCAGCATTTAGAGCAGCTTCAGCAACTTCGAAATTATAAGTATCAATACTAATCGGCACATCTATCTTGTTGGCGAGCGCTTCTATCACAGGTATTACTCGTTTTATCTGCTCTTCTGTAGAAACCGACGCGGAACCCGGCCGAGTCGATTCGCCACCCACATCTATTATCGCAGCACCCTCGGCAGCCATTTTTAGTCCGTGTTCAACGGCCTTATTAGTATCGAAGAATTGCCCACCATCGCTGAAGGAATCCGGCGTAACATTTAAAACACCCATTACAATACAGCCCGCCGAAAAATCCAGCTGCCCTTTTTTCCATTGGACTACATTTGCTGAATTCCTCTGTCCTGATTTCATTGTTACTTCCATACACTTATATAAGAAGAAACCTCTGAAAAATTACTTAATCTTGTGATATTGTTTATGATAAGGATTTTTCAATAGCTCGTCTGCGCAGCCTGCCTTTGATAAGACCCGTAGTTCCAGATGTCGCAACAGACAAAATGCCAATTATTATCCCAATCATGCCTTGCACGCTAAACAGCTTTTTATAATGCTCTATCATCTCATCTATCCGTTCATCCAGCAAATCCAAGTCAGCAACTATCCTCCAATATGGCAGTAAAAGCATCATGGCCATAAAAAAGACCCAAACTCCGGCAATTATCGTACTAACTGTATTTGCCGCTGAGAGCCACCTTAGCTTCACTAACTCTGAGAGTTCATAAGACCATACCCTCCATTGGCCAAGTAACCAGACAATAAGAACGTCTAAAAACCAGCATAAAAAGCCCGACAGAATAACCCATACCAACATAAAGGGAAGCTGCATTACAAAAAGAAAAACAAGAATTACAGCGAAGATAATACCGCTTAGAAAATGGCATCGTCCTGCATTTACAAGTTCCAATCTCACATCACAAAACGGGCATCTCAAACTGCTATAAGTCGGCCGTAAAAACCCCTCCCAAAAGGAATGCCCCGTCTTACCGCATTTTGGACACTTAATTCCAAGCATAACAATCCTAACTAACCAAAACTGCAATTTTTTTCAAACACTTTGTGAATTTGCAATTTTAAATCCTATTCCTTCTAACTTTTTACTTGTTAGCTCTGTGGCCAATACCACATTTGTATTTTGAAATTCCCTACGGATTGGATAGTTTTTCCTCAAGTCGTCAAAAAACGTACCTCTTGTCTGTGCCGATTTCTTTAGAATTCGCCTGAGCTTGGCATCATCTTCCCTAATATCATAAACTTGTCTTACAACATTCAACAATACCTCTTGCTCACCGCCGCTGGTTGGTTTTATCTTTATCTGGGGCATTGACGGTTTAGGTAAAAAATCCTCCACATCGAATTTTGCATCAAGCCCAAAATATTCGCACGCCGCCTTATAAATCATAATCATACCGGCTATCTTGCCATCAAGTGAGTAACCTGCTATATGCGGCGTACCAATATCAACTATCTGAAGAAGCTCCGTATCGATATTCGGCTCATCCTCCCATACATCCAGAATGGTGGCTCTCATTTTGCCAGATTTGATAGCTTCTTTAAGGGAACTGCTGTCGACAACACCGCCGCGTGAGGCATTAATAAAAATGCAACCTGACTTCAAGGATTTAAAAAACTTCTCATCAGCCAAATGAAATGTCTTATCAATTCCCTCAAAAGTCAATGGCGTGTGAAATGTTATAAAATCGCAATCGTAAAGGTCTTCCAAAGGTAGGTATTTCACATCTCTCGTCTCGCGATGCAAAGGCGGGTCGTTCAGGTAAGTCTTCATTGCCAAAGCCGTACACTTTTTTGCCACCTTGCTGCCGACTTTGCCCACTCCTATAATGCCTATGGATTTGCCTTTCAGATTAATATTATGTTTTTGACCGATATCAAGCAGCGCTGCAATAACATATTCTGCTGCGGAATTCGCATTCGACCCCGGTGCGGAAGCAAAGCCGATATTATTATCCTTAAGATAATCGATATCGATATGTTCGAAGCCTATCGTAGCCGTTCCCACAAATTTCACCCTGCTGCCTGCCAATAAATCCTCATTTACCGGCGTAACACTGCGAACCAAAAGGACATCCTTATCAGCAACAACTTTTGGCGTAATCTCTCTGCCTGAGACAGTTAAGACCTCTCCTATCGAGGAAAAGCACTCAGTCACGAACGGCATATTCTCATCGGCTATTATATTCATCTCAAATCAAAGCTCAAAACCGGCAATTTTGACACCACAATCCGGACAGCAGGAATTCTTTATATGATTGGCAAGTATTCTATAGCCGACGCGCTCAATCAACATTCGGCCACAATTATAACAAAACGTGCTCTCGGATTTTGCCCCCGGCACATTGCCAAGATAAACATAATGCAATCCAGCCGATTTTCCAATCTCGTAAGCACGCTCCAAACTTTCAAATGGTGTCGGCAAAGCATTCAGGTACTTATACTGCGGATGGAATCGGCTAATATGCCAGGGGACATCAGCCCCAGCTTTAGTAACAATAAAATCGGCAAGCTGTTTTAGCTCATCTTCAGAATCATTCTCATCCGGCACCAATAAAGTGGTAATCTCAAGCCAGATGTTCGTTTGGTTTGCGATATAGCTAATTGTATCGAGCACCGGCTGCAATCTTGCTTTACACAAACGCTTGTAATAATCTTCACTAAATGCCTTCAAATCGACGTTTATACCGTCGAGCCAATCCTTTGCAAAATCAATCGCTTCGGTTGTCTGGTAACCGTTACTAACAAAAACGTTTGTCAGTCCCCGCTCTTTTGCCAGCCGACCACAATCGTTGCACAGTTCCATAAAAACAGTCGGTTCGGTATAAGTATAAGCAATGCTTTTACATCCGCTGCGAACAGCCGCCTCGACAATTTGCTCCGGCGTTATTGGTTCTCCATCGATTCGCCCGCTCTCAATGGCCGCCTGACTTATCTGCCAGTTCTGACAAAATTCACAGCGGAAATTGCAGCCCATTGTTGCGATTGAAAAGCTCCTCGTGCCAGGCTGAAAATGAAATAATGGTTTTTTCTCGATAGGGTCGGGATTAGCTGAACATACCTTGTCGTACGTAAGCGAGTACAATGTGCCATCGATGTTTTTGCGCACTTGGCATAATCCTAATTTACCCTCTGCTATCACACAGCGATGTGAGCACAATTTACATTTGACCTTCTTGTCCTGCTCAGCATCCCATAGGACCGCCCGTTTGAGATTTTCTTTTGACGATGCCATCTTAAACGTCCTCTGAATTTAGCTTTACTTCTGTAGCTTAATATATAGAATGGACATAATAAAATCAATCGTATAACTTATCTAATAATCAGGAGCTATATATATGAGCATATTATCAGCTATCGGAAATACGCCTCTTGTAGAGCTAACCAAGCTCAATAATAAAAGACCAAAAGT
>CAZOQJ010000078.1:0-11279 GCA_964581905.1 uncultured Pirellulales bacterium | reverse complement strand
GACATCTCATTTTGCGTCTCGTATCCCGTCCGGCGCTTCTTCGGCGGAGTTTACCCTGAGCCTATTTATACTGAGCCTTGTCGAAGCAGTCGAATGGGCTCAGGACAAGCTTGCTCATCGAGTCCGAGGAGCACGCCTCACAACTCATCAAGATAGCTCTATATATAGTTAATATGTATATTCTAAAGACAATATACAGTATGTCAAAGAAATTTACAAGAATGCTGTTAAAAGATTTGGATTGGGGTTGTTAAGCTTTCTTTTGGAACCACTTAATTTAAGGATTGATAAGCACTAAAGAAAAAAGGGTGAAAACTGACAGTCCTTTTTAACGATTATTTTTTAATAAAAAGCCTCTGCGCACATGGCGCAGAGGCCAACTCGGAAAGAAACTTATATAGCCCCCCTGAGATTCTCCAACAATATACAGGAGTTTTTCCCGCCCGGCTCGACCCTGCAGGAAAATGGGGCGAATCTTTTCGTATTCAGGTAGCCAAGACCCACTATTGGGCTGGCCTCGCCTGCTTCACCTGCCCTGCTCTTATTAAAGTCTAATATAAAAATCATCAGTGGCCAAATAAAGGTAAAAACTTTTTGCTACAAAAAATCCTCTATCTGGCCCTGTCTTATATTTCCTCGATTTTTTTACATTAAACAATTTAATGCGCCTGAGGCGTATAAAGCTATATTTTATATCTGTCCTATGTTCTACGCTAACCTTTTGCTTTTGCAAACCAATCCGGGTCCTGGGCGAGTTTCTCTCTGGCCTCGGTCGTCATCATTTCAAAAGCAGGGTGTGTGCTCTGCCAGGCCCGCTCAGTAAATGAGCTTCGTCGCATTTTTTCTACCTCTACAGCCACCTCGTTAAAATAACTGCCGTAAATATGCAGCGAATCGCTTATATCAACATACCTGCCGACTTTGACCGGCTGATTTATTTTATCAGAAATCCGCTCAACGATTATCCTTTGAAGGTCAGTAAGGGCATAAACATTCATAAACCACGCTTTGTAAAGGTCACGGCTTCTCCAATGTGTGTTCATATTAAACGTAAGCTCACCCATTTCGTTTGCTGCCAACCGACACCAAATCCTCTGTAGGCAGGGTGGGTCATCTGTCGAAGGGTCTGCCGTCGGCATCCATGTTATTGCCTGTGCTCTTCGGCTGTGCTCGGCCTTTGACAGACAATCTATAATATACTGAATCTGGTCGACTTTCCTGAAAGGCCTTGGTGAATCAGCACTCCGGATATTTTCCACCGGACAATATGAGAATAATCGTTCGTGATATGTATAAGTCCACTTACCAGAGGCAGGGTCAATCCAGTGGTCGTGAATGCCATTGACCACTTCCTGCCTGTATGACTCAAGCTCTTCGGGACCACCCGGAAAATTTTTATGTATCCTTGGCTCGCTGAAGGGCTCTGTTATAGTAACGATAACGGTTGCATCTTTGCTGGGCGGGTCTTCTGGCTTGTCATATTGTGTCTTGACATCCAGCCCATTATCCCAGACTGCCAGAACAGCTTTCTCCCATGCCTCCGGCAGACAATCTGCAGTTATCGAAATTACCGGCACATTAGCAACTGATGCAGCAGAGGACATCTATGTGTTTCTCCATGAGTCTGTCTCGATTTGCCTTTATTTTACATTCCCAAGTTCGGTTTCTTCGTCGGTGATGCTGTACATCTTTTTGTAGCGCTCTGGCAAGTCGGCAAGTGCTCTTTTGGCGTAAAATGCGTATTCACTCTCTGGCCATCGCTGGATAATTTCCCTACAGGCGTCAACCATATTCTTGTATCCCAACCTAACACCCGGCAGCCGACCCATCTTCCGCTGATTCAAAGCCCACTGCCACTTTTGCTCCGCCTCTACCTGCTCTTCAACGCTTAATTCCTTGAATTTCGGCTTAGCAACCGGCTCAGCCGACTTAACAACTCTCTTCCGTGGAGGTTGTTGGCTTGTTTGTTGCTGCGCGGGCGGTTCTTTGAACTGCGGCTCAGCAGTTAGTTCTTTCTCGTCCTGTTCCCACTGGTCATAAATCGTTTTTTGTTGTTTGGATTCGTCTTTACCGGTGAAAGTAGCTATCGCTACAATCACTACTACCACCAAAACCACAACTCCCGCAATTTTGAGCCAGAAAGTATTCATAATAGCTTCCTTCCGTATAATGGTAGTTATTGATTATTACCAACTAATTGTTTATAATTGACTTAAGAGCTTAGTGTTCCTTTATTTATTAATTGTAAAGAGAAAACAGGAAATTGTCAACCTGAGATAAAGAGGCGATAGCTAAATGTTCACAGGGCTTATAGAGGCAACTTGTCGGGTTATATCGGTTCGCCGAAGCTCTATTGCGATGGAGCTGACCGTAGATTTGGGCAAATTAGCTAACGACAGCAAAATCGGCGACAGCATCGCTATAAACGGCGTATGTCTTACCATTGCTCGGCTCGATGGTAGCTCTGCAACCTTTGACGTCAGTACTGAGACCCTAACAAAATCGACTCTGGGCGGATTAGGCACTGCATCGCAAGTCAACGTCGAACGAGCTATGAAAGCCACCGAAAGATTCGGCGGACACTTTGTCCTGGGCCACATTGACGGGACAGCAACTATAAAGAAGATTGATAAGCATGGCGATTTCGCCGATATAACCTTTTCAGCCAAGCCGGAGCTGCTTGACCAGATGGTAGCCAAAGGTTCAGTCGCCATTGATGGGATTTCGCTGACAATAGCAGGCATCAATAATAACAGCTTCATCGTCGTCTTAATTCCTGAAACGCTGCAAAAAACCACCTTAGGCAAGGCAAAAATCGGCGATTGCGTTAATATAGAAACTGATATAATCATAAAGACGGTAAAAAAACAGCTTGATAAGATTCTGCCGAAAGAGCAAAAGCTAACCATGGAGAAACTAAAACTACTGGGCTTTTAACTCGTCCCTCGTGAAGCGTGATATAAACCACAAGTAATATGGCTCAAAATAACAACAATTCGATATCCGAACAGCCGGTTATAGGCATAACGATGGGCGATGCTGCGGGCATCAGCCCGGAGGTTATCGTGAAGGCCCTGGCCGACCCGGAAATCCGCCGGGCTGCGAAATTTATCGTTTTTGGCATGAACGAGCAGCTCTGTTACGCCGCCGATAAGGCTGAGATTGAACCCTTCTGGGGCCGTCACCAACACGAAAAAATCAGCAGAGATTATCCGCATAAAGTTATGGTAGCCGATTACGATGATTACTCGGTGCCGGCCTGGATAAAAGGGCCCAGTAAGACAGCCGGTGAGGCATCTATAAGTTTTTGTCTCGATGCCATTGACGCCGCCCGGGCCGGCATTATAGATGCGCTCGTAACAGCACCAATCAGTAAAACAAGCTGGAAATTAGCCGGTGCAGACTGGCCGGGACACACAGAAATGTTAGCCAAGCGGTGCAAATCCAAGCGAAAGGCGATGATGTTTATCGCCGGGCCGTTAAAGGTTGCTCTTGCGACAATTCACGAGCCGCTGTTTGAAGTAAGGCACAAGTTCACTATCGGCTGTGTCTTCGAGCCGATAGACCTGCTGAACGACGCATTGAAAGAATATTTCAACATCCCAAATCCGAATATAGGCGTTGCAGCTCTGAACCCACACGCAGGTGAGGCCGGCCAATTCGGCGACGAAGAACAGCGAATTATATCTCCTGCCATCCTGCTGGCACAGGAGCAGGGTATAAATTGTGAGGGCCCGTTCCCGGCTGATACGCTCTTTTTACGAGCCGCTCAGGGAGAATTCGACGGTACCGTTGCAATGTATCACGACCAGGGCATGATACCTGTAAAGCTGCTCGATTTCAAAAAGGCGGTTAACGTAACCATCGGCATACCAATAATAAGAACTTCACCTGCTCACGGAACAGCCTTCGATATCGCAGGCCAGGATATCGCCGACCCAACCAGCATGAAATCGGCTATAGTCACCGCAATACAAATGGCAAAAAAGAAAAAAGCTTATGAGCTTACCCACGCCGACGCAAAGAATTGCTGATACAGATGCAAACTAAGCAGCAAATCCAGCAGTTGCTCACATCAGCCGGCGCTTCGGTGAACAAACGGCTTGGCCAGCACTTCCTCATCGACCTGAACTTAATGCGGCTGCTCATAGACTCTGCAAATATTAGCGCTCACGATATTGTGCTCGAGGTCGGCTGCGGCACAGGCTCTTTGACTGAGGGCTTAGCCGAACACGCCGGTTACTGTCTTGCTGTCGAGTACGACCGGATTCTAACTGAAATCGCAAAAAGCCGGCTCGCAAAAACAAAAAATGTTAAAATTATCAATACCGATATCCTTAAGAACAAAAATACCATCAGCCCGCTCGTCGCAAATGAGCTGGCTTCAGCCCGCCTGCGTGGCCGAAGCCACTTCGGCGAGGCGAAGGCCCGTAAAAAATACACTGGCCGAATCATATTAGTGGCGAACCTGCCTTACAACGTCGCCTCGCCTGTAATGCTGAATCTGGTTACAGGGCCGCTCGTTGCAGACAGCATGTGTGTCACGGTCCAAAAGCAAGTTGCCGACCGAATGACAGCCGGCCCCGGCAGCAAGGATTACGGCATCCTGAGCATCTTATTGTGCGCAAACGGTGATGTAGAATTTATAAGAGTTCTGAAGCCGACGGTCTTTTGGCCCGAGCCGAAAGTTGACTCTGCAATCGTTAGGTTTGTTCGCAACAAAGAAAAAGTCCGCCGAATCAAAGATGTGAAACTATTCAGTGAAATCGTGGGATTTTTTATGGGCCATCGCCGTAAAACTCTCTTGGCCTGCAGCAAATTAGCCAAAGGTAAACTTACAAAGATTGGCAATTGGCCGGAAATCTTTGAGCGTTGTCGCATCGACCCCAAACAACGTCCCGAACAACTCTCACCAGAGGAATACATCGCTATAGCGAACCTCTGTGACGAGATTCCCAGGTAAATCCGCCTCGGCTCGCCGAGATTCCTTAAGCCCCCAACCCTGTCATTCCGCCGTAAGGCGTCCTGTGGACTGCGGACGCAGGAATCCATGTATGTTTTAAATTGGCTTTGTACCGTAAGGCATCCTGTGGATTTGGGTTTGTTTTGGCTTTGTTTCCGCCTTCGCCGAGGCTTCGGCGGACAAGCGTAGTTCATTGTTTTAACAGAGCTTACGTTTATTCGATGAGCCAGCAAATTGGGTTTGTTTTGCATAAAAGAGTTCATATTTCGGCCACAGATTTCACAGATTACATGTAAAGGAGTAACCACGAATAAACACGAATTTACACTAATTATGTATAGCACCGCATTTTTCCAAGCATTCTGAACTTTTTTGTGGCTGAAACGGCCTGATTCGTGGAACCACTGTTCCGTTGCGATGCGGGTCTCCGCTAACTTGTCCCGCCGGGGACTCTCGTGTGCTACCTGAGCACATTTGGTATTATACCAGATACGGCCTATTTTTCAAGCAAAAATAAGCTTTTTTTATAAAAAATTTTGCCACGAATTTTGTTCGTATCTTGTGAAGTGTATCTCGATGAGCGGATACTTGATTATAGATGCTCGATGCTCGAAATTAGGATATTAAGCAAATCGCAAAAACTCTCGTGATTTTAGCTAACTTGCCTAAATTATATTTGACCGAGGCAGGTTTGAAAATTATTATATTATAATACGAACCGCCATCATATTCTCGCCGTATCATATCTTAAACATACCTTATAAAAAGAGACGAAAATTATGGAAAAGGTCTCTAAAATTGCGCATCTTATAAATCTGAAGAAAACTCCCCACAGTAATCATGAAAATCAGGAATTAAAACAGGAAAGGGAATAGTTCCCCAACCTTTTATCTAATAGATTATGGATTAGCAAACCTTATAGCAGAAAGGAGACTGGAGGTGTTCAAATGGCCCGGGAAAAATCAAATCTTGTTTTGGCGGCGTTATTTTTAATAACAATTTTTTCGTCAGGTGTCTTTGCAGGCACCTATAGCGGGGGTACGGGCGAGCCGAATGACCCATATCTAATAGCTACAGCGGAGGATATGAACGAAATCGGAGCTGAACCTAACGATTGGGATGCGCATTTTTTATTGGTCGCCGATATCAATCTGGCCGACTACACAGGCACGCAGTTTAATATCATCGGACATTATGAATATTGGGGACATTCCAACAATAAACCATTTACTGGCATTTTTGATGGCAACGGCCATACGATTTCCAACTTCACTTACGAATGCACCAATATCCATAACATTGGGCTTTTCGTTTATGTCGATGACCCAAACGCAGAGATTAAAAATTTGACCTTAATCGACCCTAATGTTAACTCAGCAGGTAATTCGTGGCTAGTTGGCTGCCTTGTCGACTTCCTGAGAAATGGAACGATTAGCGGCTGTGGCATTGAAGGCGGCAGCGTTTCGGGAAATGGTAATGTCGGTGGGCTGGTGGGATACAATCATGGCACGATTTCAAATTGCTATGCAACCAATGAGGCTTCGGGGAGTTACGAAGTCGGTGGACTGGTAGCAGCTAATGCTGGTACGATTTCCAATTGCTATGTAAACAGAAGTGTCTCGGTAGGAAATTATTGCATCGGCGGGCTAGTGGGAGACAATAGCGGCACGATAACTAGCTGCTATTCTACAAGCAACGTTCCAGGGAGAGGAGATGTGATAGGCGGGCTGGTGGGAAGAAATGATGAAGGCAGTATTTCAAATTGCTATGCAACAGGCAGCGTCTCAGGAGAATATGGGTATATTGGTGGGCTGGTAGGATACAACTGGCTTGGCACTATTTCAAATTGTTATTCCACAGGTAGCGTTTCGGGAGCTAGACCTCCTGTCGGTGGGCTAGTGGGAGACAATAATAGAGGGAATGTTAATGCTTCTTTCTGGGATGTGAGCACCTCCGGCCGGTTCAGCAGTGACGGAGGGGAAGGCAAAACCACAGCAGAAATGAAAACTGAGAACACCTTCACCGATGCCGGCTGGGACTTTATAGATATCTGGGATATCGGCGAAAATCAGACGTATCCATTTTTACGTATCTATCCAACTGGCGACATAAATCACGATGATATTGTAAATTTCTACGACTTTGCGATATTAGCCGACCACTGGCTGCAAAAAAAGTAGCACGGCCATCCTGGCCGTGTTTCTCATCACGGGCTGGAAGCCCGTGTTACAATATAATCGCTGTTTTGTGCCTGTGGCTGTGGCACTCGATATTAACCGCTACCGGCAGCGATGCAATATGGCATGGAGCAGTCTCCACTAAACAAGCTAAAGCGGTAGTATCACCACCAAGCCCCTGCGGGCCCAGGCCGAGCGCATTAATACCTCTAAGCAAATCTTTCTCAAGCTCAGCGTAATATTTATCAGTATTTGCCTGGCTTAGATTCCGAAGAAGAGCTTTTTTACTCAGTAAACAGCTTAATTCAAAATCGCCGCCAATCCCAACTCCAACAATAAACGGCGGACAGGCATCGGCACCGGCATTTTTAACCACATCAACAATCCAGTCTATGAGCTGCTGTCTTTCTGCCGTAGGCCTGAACATCTTGAACTGGCTCTTGTTTTCACAGCCGCCGCCTTTGAGCATAACAGCCAGCTTTAACTTCTCGCCCGGCACAATCGTATAATGAATGATAGCAGGAGTATTAGAATCGGTGTTTTTACGGGTTTTTATTGGGTCGGTAACAACGCTCGCTCGCAAATACCCTTTTTGAAAACCGGCTTCGACACCGGCGTTGATTGCATCAACCAGCGTCGCCTGTTTCTGCCCAGCAGCCCGCCCTGAGCGAGGCCGAAGGGGCGGCTTGACAGCCACATCAGCCCCGCACTCCACAAAGACCACTGCAAGTCCCGTATCCTGACACAATGGTATTGATTCGGTCTTTGCGAGGCGGGCATTTTCAATAAGCTGTTTCAGGATTTTGACCGCTGAAGGTTTGGATTCTTTTTGTGCCGCTTGTTCAAGGGCAGCTAAAACATCATCACCAAGCTCGTAACCGGCTGCTATACAAAGCGATTCGACCGTCTCAGATATCTTTTCAAACTTAATATATCGCACGACTATTTAGTATCTGGCCGAAGCTGCTCAATACTATTGGCCATCCACATTGACCTCAAAAGTTTTATACGTCGTATTACCAACGTCATCACTGATTTTAACGGTGATTATATGCTCCCCGGCCTCCAATTTTTCTATCACAATTGTAAAATTCTCCTCCGTAGTATCATAAACCATATCATCAGGTACGGCATTTATCCACTGGGCATTGCTGTCGATTGTATAATCCAGCTTGCCTATCACGCTGAATTCATCAGTAACCTGCAGCCTCAGCGTTATAGTTTTATCATCCTGCTCGATAGCGTGCTTTGCAATAACCGGCCCGGTATTATCAGCCACGACTGGTTCGCTTATTCTGCTGCCCGTCAGCTTAGTGGCAGTAGTATTTCCTCTCTCATCGCTTGCAGTTACCCTGACCTCGTACAGTCCATCCTCAACAGTCTGACTGTCCCATTCAAAACCGCCCTCTTCAAGCTCGTCTTTGAGCTCAATCCAGTTTGTCCTTCCGACTTTTCTAAAGTCTATCTTGTAAATCAGCTTGTCACCATTATCATCTTCCGTCTTATAGCTGATTTTGAACAACCCTTCTTTTTGTGCTATTCTGTCGATGCTGACCGACTTGACCTTTGGTGCCAGATTCGGTACGCTGCTGGCAACGGCAACCTCCCTGATAAGCGGGCTTTCATTGCCATCTTCACTTTGCAATACAAGTTTATACTGACAGAATCTGCCCAGGGGGCAATGTAACTGCACCGGCTCTATAACCTCCACCAGTTCGGTCCAGTCAGAAAAGGTAGGGTCGTTTATATCCTTAACATTTCCACTGCGAGAAGCAGCCAGAACCTTGCATCCTTTTGGAACATCTGCTTCTATCTGCAATTTGCCCCATTTCGCCGGCTGTTCCGCATCAATAAGGTCTGAAGTGTAATTCCCCTCACGAGCAAGACCGGTTCCTAACTTTATCAGCTTCGCAGGGTTTGCGGTGCCAAGATACACATCTCCACGGGCTACTGTTAATGCTGTTATTTGAGACGCCTGCTCATCCTTATAGATTATGGCTTGCTGCTCTGAAGCCGGGTCGACTGCAAAAAGCTGAGCGTCGCTTCCGGTTCCGACAAGCAGCTTCTTATCTTCTTCTGCCAGACAGAAAAAAACCGCGGTTTCTCTGAATATACTCGCCACGAACCCATCTTCGTTTATCCTGTACACGTAACTGGCTTTCGCCGGCTTGATTAGTTTACGAAGCGTTGCTCGTTTTGAGCTTAACTCATCATCATCGGCTTTCTTTTTTGTATTTGCAATTTTAAGTGTGAAACCTCCCCCGCCTATACCGACACCTTCCTTCTCTTCCTCTTCTTCTTCCTCCTCTTCCGGCTCTTCGACTTCAGGCCGACCGGCAAACGGTAATTGTGAAGCAAACTTCGTTTGGGTTTGAACAATCTTGGCTGACGTCGCCGCCGCGTGCAAATTACCCTCGGTGGTAAATAACACTGCCGTAATCTCCGGCTGGTCACTATCATATAAAACTGTCGCTTTTTTCGTGCGAGGATTTATCTTATACACCAGCCCTCTTGTGTCGCTTCCGGCATAAACAAAACCGCGCTCTCCAACCGCCAGCGAAAGTATGTTCTTATCTCGGCTGTCGTAAATAAGCTGAGCTTCTTTGCCAAAGGAATCAAGCATATAAACCTTGCCCTGCGGCCCTGTACCCAAATAGATATTACCTGCATCGTCGGTTGCTATTGCAAAGATATATTTGGTACTCCCGCAAGGCGGGCTCCCTTTGGCGTCATTTGGCTCAAAAATGATTTCTGCCTTGTCCGCTTCAAACCGATATAGTCTACATTGCTTACCGCTTATACCGGCTAAAAGCCTGCCGGAAACATCCGTTGTCATTGCAAAAATATGTTCGTTCGACAGATATTCCCTGACCTTGGATTTATCCGCCAGAAGCACGGCGGATTTATTCGTCTGCGGCACGTTTACATCGTTTGGAGGCTGCTCGCTGGACAAGTCTTTGTTGGCTTGACTGAGTTCGCCAGCATCTGATTCGACCGGATATATCTTTTTCAACTGGTTCAAACTGTACTTATAAATACCACCATTAGGGCTTGTGCCGAAGTAAATCGTTCCACCGCTTACAACGATGCTGTTTATCGACCAAACACCCTCAAAACCCTCAAAGTCTTCTATCAGCACCTCAGCTGCCCGCCCAAGCTGTATAGTCCCTCGTGAACCAATCACAACATCTTTGGTTCTGCCTTTTAATAAGTCAGGACCACTTTTATGCCGCGTAATCTTGCTGCTAACCGCCGGACAGGCCGAGCTCAAAACCAAAAAACAAATTAAAGCCATTATTAAAATTGCTCGCCGTTCTCCCGTCAGCGCCGTTAGGCGTCCCTTTCGGCAGGATGGCCAAGCCCATTGCTTTCGCCTGCCCCCGTGTCTTCTGTCGAAGACGGAAACGGGGGAGGCAAGCAAGAAAGCACGAGGACAATTAAGATAAGATTCACCTCTCATAAGAACTCTCCAAATTAATCCGCCGCCACATCTTGCTGTCGTCTGCCCCCGCGTCTCCCCTACGTCTTCTTGTCGAAGACAAGAGTGGGGGGCGGCGGGCAAGACAGCAGTGGGGGTCATTCTTCCACCGTTATACTCAAAACTTCCTCATCAACAACAACGGTGCCGGTTTCCAAACTTTTTTCGAGCCAATGCTGATACGGCTGAGTTCTCAGCGTCCTTTTCATATCCTGCAAGACCAATGCCTTTGTTGCAGGCAAATCAGGCAGCTCAGCCTTCTCCACCGTAACACCACCTGGCGGCAAGGTCAAAAGGCAATACAATTTATCCCGTTTTATTTGCAAAATATGATTTAAGGCCTCAACCAAATCCGGGAAACTTTGTGCAGTAAATTTGTGCGGTTCGGCCCTCTTTAGAAACCGCATATAGCCCTTTGAGCCGCACACAACCAACTTATATTCTTTAGGAGTCAAATCCTGGGGTACTTCGAAGCTGAATTGATATCGCTGCTTGCCTGACAGGAAGGATTCCACTACCACCTCAATATCGATTTGGTCGCCCGCTTTAACTTCCGAATCAGACAAATCAACTGACCATATATGTGAAACAACGCTTTTTGGTACAACACGAATATCGAAATCAAACGATTCTATATCAACCTTTTTATATGGATTATTCA
>CAZOQJ010000077.1:0-11371 GCA_964581905.1 uncultured Pirellulales bacterium | reverse complement strand
ATATTCATATCGTAATTTTCCAGGAAAATTACTCTGTCTTCTACATTGAACTCTTTAGCAAAATCGATTATCTCTTTAATCATCCCTTTGCTTGCCGTATCCGCAGGATGAACTTTCCCCGCAAAAATCATTTGTACCGGCTTTGCCGAATTGGTCAGAATCTTACTGAATCGTTGCTTATCTCTGAGAATCAAAGTCGGTCTTTTATATGCCGCAAAACGCCTGGCAAAAACTATCGTTAGATAGTCGGTATTAAGCGACAGGTTTACATCCGGTTTTCTAAGACTGGAATGTTCCTCGGCGAGTGGCTGGTGGTTGAATTGCCTCCTTATGAAGTTTATTAAATCCCTTTTGTTTCTGCGATGTTCTTCCCATAATTCCTCGTCCGGAATATCATAAACGGTCTTCCAGACATCTCCCTTCTTATCGCAATGTACATAATGAGGCCTCAGATACCGATTAAACAGTTCATTAAAAGGCTGGCTTATCCAGGATATATGTACACCATTGGTAATAGCTTTTATGGGTATTTCCATCGTCGGCCTTTCCGGGAAAATGCCAGACCACATCTTCCGAGACATTTGAGCATGCTGTTTTGAAACACCGTTAATATATCGGGAGAACTG
Source organism: uncultured Pirellulales bacterium (assembly GCA_964581905.1). Classification (GTDB taxonomy): domain Bacteria; phylum Planctomycetota; class Phycisphaerae; order Sedimentisphaerales; family Anaerobacaceae; genus CAZBWE01. The sequence continues at coordinate 10,745 of CAZOQJ010000077.1, read as the reverse complement.
CATTGCAAAGACCGGCAGCCAGAAAACATCTGTATTGCCACTTACGCAGCCCAGACGTGCGACTTCATCAAACGCAAGTCCCATTGCTTTAACCTCCGGCTGGAGATACTTTTTAACCAAATCGGTATCGAAATTTTCATTGCCTGCTATAACAGGCGTGTGGGTTGTAAACACCGTCGAATTTCTTATGATGGCCTTTGCTTCGGGAAATGAAAACTTCTGGTTTGTCATCAAGTCCCGCAGTCTTTCTATGATGGCAAAAGCCGAATGTCCCTCATTGAAGTGATAGATTTTGGTCTTTATTCCCAAAACCTCCAAAGCCTTGATACCCCCAATTCCCAAAACCAGTTCCTGCTGTAGTCTTTTCTCGCGGTCACCCACATAAAGCTCATTAGTGATATCACGCAAATGGGAAGGATTGTCTTCTATGTCCGTATCAAGCAATATCAGCTTCGATTTGCCGACATCGATTTTCCACAGCTTAACTTTTACATCCTCATCCGCAATCCTTACTTTAACGTGAGCCCAGTTGCCCTGCGAATCTTGCAATTCCTTAACAGGGACAAGATGGTTTTCGAACCTGTTAAACGTTTCCTGCTGATACCCATTTATATCTATATGCTGGGTGAAATAACCAAACTTATACAACAATCCAATACCAATAACAGGCATGCCCAAATCGGAAGCACCCTTTAGAAAATCTCCAGCTAAGATACCCAATCCACCGGCATATATCTGTATGGATTCGTGAAGGCCGAATTCCATTGAAAAGTAGGCGATTACCTCATTCTCTTCGAAATTACACTCGCTGGCATACTCGTCTTTGAAAGTGCCGGGGTACTGGAGATAATTTTGAAATCTTCCCCATACCTTTTCAACCTCGCTCAGAAAGCCCCCGTCGCTCGATAGGTCGCTCAACTTTTCTTTGCTGAGACTATGCAAAAGCTTTAGAGGATTGTGATTAGCCTCTCTAAAGATTCGAGAATCTATACGATAGAAAAGCTCTATCGCTTCATGATTCCAGGTAGACCATACATTAGAAGCCAGCTCATATAAACGCTGCAGGTTCTCCGGCAACTTCGGGTAAACGAAAATGCTCTTAAAAGCCATATAATTCTCCCTTAGCCAATTTTTTGCTGCCTATTGGCCCATCATGATTATCATTCTTTCTAAGGTTACACCTTGTAAGAGCAGACCTTGTCTGCAAAAAGTTATATAACCTTGTTGGATTAGTCGTCAAATCCTCGCTGCGAATCAATTTCGGAAAACACCTGATTTTGTACAGGATGAACTGTAAAAAAACTTTAGACAGGAGATTTTGAAGAACTGCTCAAAAGGAGGACAAAATTAAAAAACCACAGCATAATTGAAGCTATTACACAACTCCCATAGCGATAGCGCGTCTGACTAAATCAGCCGCATTATGGGCTCCGAGTTTGCGCATAAGCCGGTTGCGATGGTATTCAACTGTTCGCTCGGCTCGATAAAGTTTCTGAGCTATTTTCTTATTGGTATTACCCCTGACAATCAATTTCAGAATTTCTGTCTCACGTTCGGTCAGGTGTTCAGCAGGCCTAATACCGACAAGCGCATCTTCAAGAATATCATCAATCGTCGGCAGCTTTACATCTGCAGCCGATATTTGATTTACACCTGAATGCCCCCCCGTGCATACAGGTGGTTTTTCATCAGTAAATGAAACGCTTTCTTTCGCCAACAGGCCCGTATTATCAGCCATTACTCTCTGCCCCACTATAATGTTAGGCACTTAAAAAACGATGCGCCGCAATTGACAGATACTCTTCATATTATTGTCGAAGACAAAAGACCAAACTTAAGTGGTTTATAGCTGGAAAAATTTAAAAAAATTGCAAAACTGCCGGAGATTACCCTGGCTGGGCGCCGCGGCGACCGCTAAACTATCTGCAAAACCTGACAAGGGAAAAGAATACTACAAAGAGATGACATTTCTAATCCCGCCCTCTTCGGTTCCGAACTCACCGCAGAGAGCGTAACTATTATAGAGTTTCAAAGTTTATCGAAGCCAGTAGTTAGTCCGAGCACTAATTGCTCTATTGCCACGTTGGCTTTTGTTTGGCCGGTTTTGATGGCGTAATCAATCGCCGCTAATTTTTGCAAGGTTGCACCAATCTGCTCTAAGCTCATCCTGCCAAGCATTGCAAAAAAGCCGTTTGTGTTTCCCCAGATTCTTAACCTGCCCGCAACATCAGCAGGGCTGTGTCCCCCTTCAAGAAGAACCTTGGCATTAAACATCCTGCGAAAATGAAACGCAAAAGCACCAACAACAGTGTACTCAGCGTTTTTATCCTCGGCGAACATATTCCTCAGCCGAGAAATCGCGCCAGCGGAACTGCCCGCCAAACAGGAATCAATGACCGCAAAGGCACCGTATATGCGATTATGTCCAATCAATGACTCTATATGCTGGACGTCAATAACCTTTTCGGCATCTGTAAACAGCGCCAGCTTGTCAACTTCACTATAAAGTATCGGCAACTCATCACCTATACACTCAACCAGAATTTCAGCAGCATTTTGAGCTAATCTCTTTCCGTGTGCCTGCCGGGCATAATCAACCAAACGCCTCTGCAATTGCCGTCCTTTGGGCTGCGTTACCGTTATGAGTTTGCCGCTGCCGGCAAGCTTCTTAGCTAATCTCGTTCGTGTATCCCAGTTGCCAACCGTCAGAATTAGTATGCCGGTAGGACAGGGGCTGTCGAAATACTTTTCAAGTAACTCACGATTTTGAGAAATGAATTTGTCCGCCCGCCTTACCAGGACTACTCGCTTTTCCGTTAAAAAAGGTAGTGTCCTCAGCTCATCCAGAACATCAGAAATTGAAACACGGTTTGGGTCAGCGTCAAACACCCCTGTCGCTCTTTGCGACGCTTCTATCAATTCATCAAGCAGCTGCTGACAATATAAATTGACCAGAGATTCATCCTCGCCGGCTATAACATATATCAGCTCATTTCCTTTCTTCGTCTTTGTCTTACTCTCGGCCATTTGAGCTCACACCGGCAAAGGGCTATCTCGATTTGCGAGTTTTTTTCTTAACCTTTTTCCTGGGTTTAACTTTCAGCCCGGACTTAGATTTGGCTTTTGGCTTAGCTTTGGCTTTCGGTTTAGATTTAGTTTTAGGCTTAGTTTTAGGTTTTTGTTTGGCCTTCGCCTTCGGCTCAGGTTTAGGTTTAGCTTTCGGTCCTGATTTGGCCTTAGCTTCAGATTTCAGAGCAGGTTTTTGATTATTATCTGTTTTTTCTCCCGTTTTGACTTCATCCGATTCACCAACTATTTTTTCGGCTGCGACGAGCTTATCGCCGGATTTGAGCTTGATTAAACGCACGCCCTGTGTATTCCTGCCAATCGAGCGGATTTCGTCAAGGCCTGTACGAATTATCATCCCATTTGCGGTTATCAACATTAAATCATCGTTAGCCTGAACCGCTTCGAGGGCAACCACCTTGCCGTTGCGAGCGGTAGTTTTTATGTTTTTAAGGCCAATTCCACCTCGGCTTTGAGACCGATAGTTTTCAAAACCGGTGCGTTTGCCATATCCATTTTCGCAGACTGTAAACAGGGCGGCTTTTTCTTCTACAATCACCATACCGACCACAGCATCACCCGAACGAAGCCTGATACCTTTAACGCCACGCGAGGCACGTCCCATTGAACGAACCTGTTTCTCATCAAAGCGTATCGTCATCCCTTCTCGTGTACCAAGCACAATATGATTGGTTCCCGTGGTCAGCGTAACTCCAATCAAATCATCGTTAGGGTCGAGATTAATGGCAATAACACCGGTTGACCTCGGGTTGCCGTAAGCTGACAACTTCGTCTTCTTAATAATGCCATTTTTCGTAGCCATAACAAGCTGTCGCTGCATCTGCTCGTCTTCACCCTTGAAACTGCTGACATTAATTATCGAGGCAATCTGCTGATTTGCGAGTTTGAGCAGGTTGACGATATTTCTGCCTTTGCTCTGCCTGGACATACTGGGAACGTCATAGACCTTCAGCCAGTAGCATTTGCCGCGATTTGTAAAAATAAGCAGATAATCATGCGTAGAAGCAACAAATAGGTGCTTTATGAAATCACCTTCTTTGGTATCCGAGCCGATGATTCCTCTGCCGCCCCGCCCCTGTCTGCGGTATGTGTCCATCGGCATTCGCTTAACATATCCGCCATGACTGACTGTAACAATAACTTCCTCTTCGGTTATCAAATCTTCGATATCCAATTGCTCAACTTCGGCTGCGATTTGTGTCCGCCTTTTGTCACCATATTTTTCTTTTATTTCGTAGATGTCCTCACGAATGAAATCCATCAGGATATTCTCATTGGCCAGGATTGCTTCGTAACCTTCTATCTGCTCAATAATGCCAGCGTATTCTTTGGCTAGCTTTTCCATCTCCAGGCCGGTCAATCTCTGCAGCTGCATCGTCAAAATCGCATCGGCCTGCGGACCGGTCAGGAAATGTTTGCCTTTGGTTTTTTCTTTAATAAAGTTCTTTGGCAGAATTTTTTTAAGTGTAGCCACCTCAGCCAGCTTCAGCGGCTTTTTCATCAGGTTCAGCTTCGCGGTTGGTGCATCGGGTGACTTTTTTATCAGCTCAATGATTTCATCGATGTCACTAACGGCTAAAATAAGCCCTTCCAGAATGTGGGCCCTGTTCCTGCATCTTTTTAATAAGAACCTGCTTCTCCTGCGGATAACTTCTTTGCGGTGGTCAATAAAGCAACTGAGTATCTGCTTGATATTAAGCGTTTCAGGCCTGTTACTGACCAGTGCAATATTAGCGATAGCAAAAGTGCTCTGCAAAGGGGTATAACGGTACAGCTTGTTTAATGCAACTTCGGCATCGGCATCCTTTTTCAAGTCCACGACAATCCGCAGCCCATGGCGGTCCGATTCGTCCCTGACATCGGCAATTTCAGTAATTGTGCCCTTTTTAACACATTCTGCAATTTTGGAGACAATCGTGGTCTTAACGACCATATAGGGTATCTCAGTTATGATAATATTTTGCCGTCCCCTTTTGCTTATTTCGATATCCACTTTGCTTCGGACTGTCAAATGGCCTTTGCCGGTGGTGTAGGCAGCTACAATACCATTTCTACCGCAAATGATTCCACCTGTTGGAAAGTCCGGGCCTGGCAGGCACTTGATAATATCCTTGAAACCACAGTTAGCATCTTCAATGAGCAATAGCAGCGCGTCACAAACCTCGGCAATATTGTGCGGCGGGATATTAGTGGCCATTCCGACGGCGATTCCGGTCGAGCCATTGACCAGAAGATTCGGAAACTTCGAAGGCAAAACCGTCGGCTCGGTCCGCGTTTCATCATAGTTTGGCACAAAATCCACGGTATCGTGGTTAATATCTTCAAGTATTTCCATTGCCGGCGCAGCCATTCGTGCCTCAGTATATCGCATAGCAGCCGGCGGGTCCGCATCGATACTGCCGAAGTTACCCTGCGGATTTATCAATGGATAACGCATATTCCAGTCCTGGCCCAAACGTACCAGCGTTCCGTAGGTCGCCTGGTCGCCGTGCGGATGATAGTTACCGCCGGTATCACCGACGATTTTGGCGCATTTGCGGTGTTTGCTGCGCGGGCCGAGGTTCAAATCGTTCATCGCAACCAATATGCGTCTTTGCGAGGGTTTCAGCCCATCGCGAACGTCCGGCAGAGCACGCGAGACAATCACGCTCATCGCATAGTTAAGGTAGGAGTTTTTAAGCTCATCGAGAATACGCATCTTCTCGAACCGCTCCGCCGTAGGGCGTCCTGTGGACTGGATTTGCTCAGTTTCTTCCATACTTCGTATCGCACCTTCCAAATACAATATTCTGCATTCAATATCTACGATTAGACTAACCACAAAATGGTAAAAAGTCAAGAAATCCAAACCTGAAATTGATAATTGATTATTGCTTATCGATAACTCAGGTGGTATTCTATCGGGAGTAGCACGGCCATCCTGGCCGTGTTTTCACGGGCTGGAAGCCCGTGCCACGAAGGTAGTTTCATTATGGAATTATCACTGTTAATGAGATTAAGAATCGCCGCAGCGATGGCCACCGGGATTATCCTGATAGGTGTCCTCGGCTGGTCTATAGCAGGACATGATGAGCCATTCGGGGCAGTGTCTCTGAGTGCCGGCAGTATAACTTCAGGCGACCTAATATACTTGGTGGTGTTGGCATTTTTAGCTGGCTTTATTGGTTATTTTCTTTCCTGGCCGTATGGCAGAGAAATCGGCATCCTGGCAGCTCCATCCGGCCTAGCTGTTCTGGCACTGCGTACCGGCAGTATGGCTAATCTAATGCAGTTAAATCCAACTCTCGCTCAACGCGAGGCACTATTTGCAACGTTAAAATGGGAGCCAGTCTTCTGGCTGGCTATCGTCGCCGCCGGATTTGTCGGTGTCTACTCAGGTCTAAAACCGCCTTTTCGTCTAATCCAATACCCCACAAGCCACAAGCCACGAGTCCAAAACGACCGCCACCTCCATATCATCAGTATTTAAATATTACTTAAGTACTTCCGAACATCAAGCATCGAGAATCTATAATCGAGATACGCTTCACGCTTCACGAGATACGAAATTTTTTAAATTTTGCTTGAAAAATAGGCCATCACCGCTGGGATATTGCAGTAGAAAGCTTGCAGTTCGAACTTTAAATGATTTTAGGGCTTGGAATTAGCAAATCCATCGCGCAGCGATACCATAACTTTACACTTTACATTCTTGTCTCGCCATAGTTTTAACGACGGCGGATTGAACATTGAACTCCCCCGGGTCACGAGCCACGATCCACGAACTTGCTTGTCCTCCGTAAGGAGTCCCTAGGACTGCCTGCGGTTCGGACTTTATTAAAATTACCCCCGGCTTTGTCGGACTTAACTGGCGAGATACGAACGACGAGATACGAGCGACGTAACCATCGCGGCCTCCGCCTGTCCTGAGCGTAGTCGAAGGGGCAGCCTGCCCTGCGGGCCCTGCGCAATCCTGTCCCCGCATGTCTTAGGCGGGGACCCACGCATCCACTCATCTACGCATTTACTCATATACGCTTTACTCTTCACGCTTCACGAGATACGAAATTTTATTTATTTTTTATTGAAAAACAGCCCTTTTCTGGTATAATACCGAGTGTGCTCTGGTAGCACACGTTCGCGGAGAACCGCAAGTCAAGTTTAATCGCATAGTTTTATATACTAAGGACTAATGAATGTTAAATATCCAATTACCAATGCGAACGACTATGACGGGCAACGAGCGACGGGTTGCGGGCGACTGGAGACGAGCGACGAGCGACGAATATATGCAAAACAAACCCAATCTTGTCCGCCGCAGGCGGGTTCAAAATGAACGTAAACTCTTGTTTTACAATGAACTATGAACAAAATACCATGAACAATGAACCAAAAAACAAAGCCAAAACAAACCCAAACAAAGCCAAACAAACCCAACCTGTAATGAGCGAACCTGTCTTGAGCATAGTCGAAAGAGTCGAACCATCTGTAATCTGTGGTCTGTCCTTTGTTCGCTGCTGGTTCAAACCTGAATTCTTTAATTCATACAAAAATAGTTTGACAGACCTGCTAAATTGTTTAAAATGCTGGTTTTATTATAGTGAATGGGTTCTTTCTATGAAAAGCTTTATGGCGAAAAAAGGTGAAGTTGAGCCGAAGTGGCTGCTTGTCGATGCCGAAGGGGCTGTTTTAGGCCGAATGGCTGCCAGGATAGCGCCGATACTCATGGGCAAGACAAAGCCCACATATACGCCGCACGTGGACGTAGGCGATTACGTGGTTGTTGTAAATGCCGACAAAATAAAGGTTACCGGCAAAAAAGCTCAGCAGAAAGAGTACGATTATTACACGTATCATCCGGGCGGCCATAAATATGTCAGCTTCGCCGATATGATGGCCAAAAAACCGGAGAAGGTGATTGAATTAGCTGTAAGGCGGATGCTGCCGAAGAATCGGCTTGGCAGAGCGATGCTGAAAAAATTGAAGGTCTATCGTGGCCCGGAACACGACCACCAGGCCCAAAAACCGGAAAAGATAGAATTGTTTTAAGAGTGCAAAATTATGGCTGAGACCAAAACTGAAAAGCCCGATACTAAAAAAGCAGGCAAAGCTCCGGCAAAACAGCCTAAGCCTAAGCCGAAGCCGACGGCGACCAGTGAGCCCAAAGGCGGTTATTGGTGGGGTACCGGCAGAAGAAAAAGCTCTGTCGCCCGTGTGCGAATCAAGCCCGGCAGCGGCAAATTGCTAATCAACAAAAAAAAGCTCAGCGATTATTTCAAGCGTGAGCAGGATAAACGGGCCGTTATTGCTCCTCTGCAGGCGATTGAGAGCGAAAGTTCGTTTGACGTATTTGTAAATGTCAGAGGCGGTGGAACTACCGGCCAATCTGGTGCCACGCGGCTCGGGCTTGCCAGGGCATTAAAGAATTATGATGAAAACCTGATTCACGTGCTGCGGGATGGCGGCCATCTCACTCGCGACCCAAGAATGGTCGAGAGGAAAAAGCCGGGACAGGCAGGTGCAAGAAAGAGATTCCAGTTCTCGAAGCGTTAGTTTGTAAATTTTGAGATTATCAAAGGGCCACTGGAATTTCCGGTGGCTTTTTTTATGGAGTATATTTTGATGTCGAGATTAGAGCATAAGACAAAAGGGGCGGCTTTTATATTTGTGGCGTGCGGTTTTTTCTGTATAGCCAGCTCTTTGATTAAGTCCGGTTCATATATTGGCGCCTATAAGCTGGCTTTCTTTCGGTTCGTTATAGGGCTGTGCCTGATTGCTACCGCTGTGATGTCAGGGCGGGTAAAGCTTGTTTTTAATGATAAGAAGCTCTTGTTTTTGCGAGGTCTTACAGGAGGTATAGCTGTTTTCATATCAGTCCTGTCCATTACAAAACTGGGACTGAGCAAAGGGATGGTTCTTTTTTGTGCATACCCTATTTTTGGCAGTATTTTCAGTGCGATTTTCCTGAAGGAACGGCTGCGTATAATAAATTTTGCGGCTCTTTTTACCGCTATGGTTGGTATTTACTTTGTCGTTTATGACAAAGGGCAGGGTTTTACATTGCTGGTTTTTGGCAAATATGAGCTTTTGGCGGTTATGGGAGCGGTGATAGCAGGAGTAGCTATCACGCTGATACGCAAGCTCCACGATACGGATGACTCACTGGCTATTTACTTTTCCCAGTGTGTGGTTGGTATGTGGCTGGTCATAATACCTGCTTTCAGGGGTGGTATCGCCGTTGAGCTAAAGGCGGCCTTTATCCTTCTTGGTATGGGAGTAAGCGTTACTGTCGGTCAATTATTAATGACACAGGGCATGAAATATGCACCGGTTAAGATTGGTTCATTACTGCTTTTACTCGAACCTGTGCTTTGCTACATAGCTGGCGTGGTAATATTTAGTGAACCTCTGACATTTTTTTGTCTGTTAGGCGCGGTGCTGGTTGTTGGCTCTTGTGCGATTGTTTTGGCCGGCAGGAAAGCTTGACCGCTTTAAAGTAAACTGATATTCTTGGGCAATATTTGAGAAAGGAATAAACACGATGATAAAAGTTGCGATAATCGGGGCAAGCGGATATACCGGTTCTGAGTCGATACGGATTATCCTCCAGCACTCAGAGGCAAAGCTTACATACTTAACGGCCTTGCCGCAGGAATGTGGTGCGGTGGAAGATGTTTTTCCGCAGTTTAAGGGCCGGTGCAATCTGCAAATCGAGCCGTTGGATTTGGGCAAATTGTCTAATTTGGCTGATGTGGTCCTTTGCTGTCTGCCACACAAGGTCTCTATGGGATTTGTGCCTAAACTTTTGGGTACAGGGCTGAAAGTCATTGATTTCAGTGCGGACTATCGGCTCAAAGACGTTGCTGTTTACGAACAATTCTATCAGGTTAAGCACACCGATACCGCCAATCTGGCCAAGGCGGTATTCGGCCTGCCGGAGTTTTTCCGCCAGCAGATAAAAGGTGCTGATTTGGTTGCCAATCCCGGCTGTTATCCTACTGGGGCGTTACTGGCGATAGCTCCGCTATTGGAAAAAGGCATTGTCGAGACAGACTCGATTATTGTAAACGCGGTAACCGGCATATCTGGGGCAGGCCGAAATCCTTCGAGTAAATTCCATTTTCCCAATATGAACGAAAATTTGTTTGCCTACGGCATCGGCTCACACCGCCATATGCCGGAGATGGAGCAAATCGCAGGCGAAATCGCCGGCTCGCCCGTGAAGATATTGTTTCAGCCGCACGCAGGATCTTTCGATAGGGGAATTCTTTCAACGATTTATTGTCAGCCGAAAGGCAAAGTAAGCGCTGAGCAGTTGATAGGACTATACAATGATTTCTATGCTGAAGAGCCGTTTGTGCAGATATGTGAAAGTGCCCCTGCCGTCAAGGATGTTGCAGGGACGAACTATTGCCATATCTTCGCAACCTGCGTGAAGGGCAAAGTCGTGGTTTTCTCGGCGATTGACAATCTGGTAAAAGGTGCATCAGGCCAGGCAATTCAGAATATGAATATCATCTTCGGCCTTGATGAAACGCTGGGCCTTGAATGATTGCCACAGAGATAATCAATTTTATTATTAGCCACAGAGGACACAGAGAACACAGAGAAAAAATATATTATTAGCCACAGAGCGGCTGTGTTAGATTTCAAGTATTTTTTACAGATTTTTCGGGAGT
>CAZOQJ010000076.1:0-11418 GCA_964581905.1 uncultured Pirellulales bacterium | reverse complement strand
ATGCGGATTTGACAATCAAGCCCGGCAACGTCTGGCAAACTTACAATATCGTGGTTGCCGCACATGAGCGAAGAGTAATGGATAAACTACTTTTCGGAAGTGGATTTCCACTCAGCACTCCAGGCGAGTGCATAGAGACACTGCTCGGCTTTAATATGCTTTTAGCTGATACGAAGCTGCCAACGGTGCCGCGAGGCAGCATCCAAAGCATCATTGAGCGAAATTCGCTGGAACTGCTTGCAATAAAACATACAGGCGAAATACTAAAAACTGTAAAAGCATAAGCCCACGTGACGCACTAACTTAAAACAGGAAAACAAGTGGCGATGGCCGAACTTTTAGAAGAGCAAAGAGAAAGCTGGGGAACGCGGGGCGGATTTATTCTCGCGGCAGTTGGTTCAGCGGTAGGTTTAGGTAATTTGTGGGGGTTCCCATATAAACTTTACAGCTATGGCGGCGGCGCATTTTTAATTCCATATATAATTGCTTTATTTCTGGTTGGCATTCCTCTGATGATTCTTGAGTTCAGTCTCGGCCATTATACCCAGCGAGCGGCGCCTGATGCGTTCAAACATGGACACAGGGGCTTCGAAGCTGTGGGATGGTGGGGGATTATCCTGGGTTTTGTGATAGTTACATACTATCCGGTTGTTTTAGCGTATTGCTTTAGCTTCTTAGCGTACAGCGTTCTTGGGATGTTCAACGGCGGTAACCTGCCGTGGGCGGGCGAGGGAATAGAAGGCGTTGCAAACGCAAAGAACTTCTTTTTCCAGACATACCTGGGCTATCAAGAAGGATTAGCGCTCAGTGGTATTCGGTGGAATATTGTGCTGCCGCTGGTCATTGCCTGGCTGTCGATGTACTTTTGCATTTTCAAGGGAGTCAGACTTGTGGGCAAGATTGTCTGGCTAACCGTCCCTTTACCCTGGCTGATGCTGTTAATACTGGCGGTACGAGGTCTGACGCTCGAAGGGAGTATGCAGGGTCTGGCTTATTACCTCGACCCTGTGTGGTCGGAACTTGCCAAACCTGTTACGTGGCGTTACGCATTCGGGCAGGTGTTCTTTTCATTAAGTCTTGCGTTCGGCGTTATGATTACATACGCCAGCTTTTTGCACAGAAAAAGCGATATCAATAATAACGCAGCAATAATAAGTCTCGCCGACTTTGCAACGAGCTTTGTTGCCGGCTTAGCCGTCTTTGCCACGTTAGGGGGGATGGCTTTCGTCACTCAGCAGACGGGGCACTACATACCGGTTGAAAAAGTCGCAGAATCAGGCCCATCACTGGCATTCGTCGCTTTTCCGTACGCACTTGCGCAGCTGCCATACTCAGCATACTTCAGCTTTGTTTTCTTCTTCGCGCTGGTTACGCTGGGAATTGACTCAGCATTTTCAATCACCGAATCGGTTCTGGCGAGTATTATAGATAAAACAGGATGGCGAAGGAGTATAGTCCTGCCCGTGATGAGCATAGTGGGGCTTCTCTTCGGACTGATTTATATTACAAGGGGAGGCCTGAACTGGCTTGGAACCATCGACGGATTTGTCAATGGCACACGTGGTATAGCATTTTTGGGTATGCTGGAGTGCGTGGTTCTTGGATGGCTCTGGCGAATCGGGACACTGAGGCATCATGCCAATTCACGAAGCGACTGGAACCTCGGCAAATGGTGGGATTACATGATTCGAATAGTAATCCCAATACTGCTGGGCACGCTCTTTTTCTGGCAGCTTTTAGAAGATATAAACAGTGAAAGCGGCTTTTTGAGAACTCCGCAGGGCAAATGGATACCGCAGAACTGTATTGGTGTGGGTGTCTTAATACTGGCACCTTTGATTGCGATTGTTCTCAGTTTGGTCAAAGGCCGTCGAGATGCTGAAATACTACCGCAAAAAAATTTGGCTCTGCAAACCAGAGGCAGATCTGGGGGAGTGATAGCACTTGCGTTGGCGCTGATTCCGGCAGTGCTGTATTTCGTGTCGCTTAACATTGCCGCGTTGTCTTTGGTCAAAGATATCGTACTTTTGGCATTTCCGATTTGTGGAATTGTCGCCATAGCGTTGAGCAATCATATTTTAGAAAAGTGTAATACTTCGACTACCCAGCCATCCTGGCTGGCGAGATGGGCGGGAGTACTCGCTACGATGGATGTAGGTGCATTTATTGCGCTCATCCTGATTGGCCTGACTCGAAATATGAAACCTGAAAAGACAGAGACACCTGTTCACCACGAGTTAGGCGGTGTTTCCTATATAATACTTGTCGTGGTATTTTTGATTATAGTTGTCGGCCTGGGGTGGTGCTTTTACCGCGCAATGGCCGCCGCTGGCAAAGTCGAAGAGCCACAATCTCCCGATGAAGTAGGCGATGAGTAAAACGTAGGAAACTAAAACAGTCCTCTATTTAGGTTTGAAGCCTTTGACTTTGTTGCCGGTGTATTTTTTACAGGCCTTTTCCAAATCCACATCGCTTATATTGGCCAGCGTACAAAGCCAGGCAAACACATCGGCAAATTCTTCCTCCTTGTTTTTGTCATCTTTGGATGCCAAGGCAGTGGCAAGCTCTCCAACCTCTTCGACAAACCACATAAACGTAGCAGGAATCCCGCGCTGGAGGTCTCGCTTTTTATATTTGTCGGCGATTATCCGTTGAAATTCGCTAATATCCATATTTCTTAGATAATTAAAGCGTATATAGCGGTTCCAAGAAACTTCCCGAGTATAATAATCTGCGGACAGGAAAAACTATCACTACATACTACTTTTAACCTGCCAGTAAATCCGAGAGCTTTGTTTTTTCAAAAACACTTCTGGCCTGAGCGATTGCTTTTGCATAGGCATCTTCGACCCGCTTACCGAATTTCTCACCCCGTGTTTGCTCAGCCAGGTCCAATCGGCTGGCCAAGGGACCATCAACAGCTTCGACAATTTGAAGGATTGTGATTCTATGGGGTGGTTTGGCAAGAGAAAAACCACCGCGAGGGCCTCTTTTGCTGCGCAAAACACCTGCTCTGACCAACTGCTGGAGTATTTTGAGCAGGTATTCCAAAGGTATATTATATTTCTTAGATATATCGTGAGACAAAACAATCTTTTTATCCCTATGCTGAGCAATATAGCCAACCGCCAGCAGTGCATATCCTGTAGACCTACTGATTCGCATACCAATCTCCTTTCAGTCTCGGCAAGGCCGAGCCTTGACGGACAAAAAATGCCTATACCGTCAAAGGCTCTACCTATACAATATAAGGGTGCAAGCTCATAAAGAGGCAAACAACGGCCTCCACCGTAACGTTAAGCCTTTCTTGGTAATCTTTTTTGTTTGGGCGAAAGCCCATCTGTAGTCCCGAGGCAGCATAAACCAAACACCCCATTACTCTACAGAAGCTCAATGTGTCTATTATATTATATAATTCTATCAAAATTGCAAGAATTTTTATCCCCGAAACACATAAAATGTGAAAAAATTTGGTAAAATATAGCCGAATTATAAAAGTTGCTTTGAAAAAATAATTAAAGAATCCCAGAAATTTTGCCCAGATGTGCAAAAAACTTGACATATAAGGCATTCTAACATAGGATTTTATTGCAATTTTACTTTCTCTAAGGAGACCATTATGGCTGAGATTAAGCCAAGGATAAGCGTGAAGTATTCAGAAAATGCAACAATAGTGACCTTCACCGATGAAAAAATCCTCGAAGAGATGGACATTCAGGCACTTCAGGAATCGATGATGTCTGTCGTTGACCAGGCTGAGCGCATAAATCTTATCCTGGATTTTGGCAACGTCCGATTCTTATCCTCCGCTGTTTTGGGACTTCTAATAAGAATAAGCAAAAGAATTTACGAACACGATGGGCAACTAAGACTGTGCAATATCAACCCAAAAATCTTCGAAATCTTCAAAATAACCCGGCTGAACAAAATCTTCGATATTTACAAAGACGTCGAAAGTGCCACTGAAAAACTATCTAAAGCAAATGGTTAAGAGCTTTTTCTGTTTTGTTTACAAGGGTAAGGATTGGCCAATAATCCGGACAGAACTCACTAATCTAAAAAATAGCTTTCGTCTATACAGACTAACTAAGGCGTACGATAAAATATAAAATTATGGAATCAGAAACGTCTATTAGCAATTCAATAGTTGTTGAAAGCATACCGTCTGCTCTTACCAACGTGTGCAGACAAATCCTATCGAAGCTCGACGACTACGGTTACAGCAAAGAAGACACTTTTGCTGTCCACCTGGCTTTAGAGGAGGCCTTCAGCAACGCCATCACACACGGAAATAAAATGGACCCCGCCAAACAAATTAAAATCAACTATTACATAGACCCGGATAAAATCGAAATTTCCGTGGAAGACCAGGGCGGGGGATTTGAACCGGAAGCTATACCAGACCCGCGATTCGGCAAAAAACTTTTTGAGCCCGACGGAAGGGGGCTGCTTCTTATACAAGCGTATATGGATATAGTCGAATTCAGCGAACAAGGCAATGTCGTACATATGGTCAGATATAAGGAAAAACCCCCTTTTACAGGAAGCTAACTATAAACATCATAGCCAACCGTAATTCATTTTTATACGCCTGAGGCGTAGACAACAATATCAAGGCAGGAGACCTGCAATGGAAAGGTATGGATAAACAATAAATGTTTAATAGACTTCTTATCTTTTACGGCTGTTTGCTTATCCTGGGCGGTTGCATAAATGAAGAAGAACCGATGCCCAAGATAGTACATTCCCCTCAGCCCACACCGAAAATCGTTCAGCCAAAGGGTCCAAAAAGAATTCAACCTACTACGAAAAGCATCAGCGGAGGCTGGCTGCCGCCTTCACATCTGGAAAAGCAATGGACAGCTATAGTAATACATCATTCAGGAACAACAAATGGTAATGCAGCCATATTCGACGAATGGCACAGGCAAGGCAATCATTGGGAGGGGGTTGGCTACGATTTTGTCATAGGAAACGGCACTGACAGCGCCGATGGCCAGGTCGAGGTTACATATCGATGGCGCAAGCAGCAAACAGGGGCACATTGCAAAACTCCGGACAACTGGGCTAACAAAAGTGCGGTCGGAATCTGCTTAGTGGGTAATTTCAATGAAACCTTACCTACCGCTCGTCAGATGCAGTCGCTTCTGGAACTTACCCGCTTTTTACAAAATCGCTATGGGATTCCGAAAAGCCATATTTACGGCCATAAAAACACGCCGGGAGCAAGAGTAACTGACTGTCCGGGGAGGAACTTCCCGATGGCGTGGCTAAAATCCATGCTCGGCTCCTGAGCTTGTAGCAATATCCACACTCAGGCAGCAAACATTTCGCGTCCTATAAATCCGCCACACGGATGGCGGACAAGTCCCATGAGTCCTGTTTTCCTGCATAAATTCTCTATGATTACACCGGTGGCGTAAGCCATCTTGACGATTAAGGCAAGTCGCAGGCCAATTATTCCGATGCTACTCTGCGAAGCAGTACAAAAGCAAATAAGGAGTTTGCCAAATGGATATGTATAACTCGTTAGTTGGCCCCAGCAGTATGCTAAATGAGCAGATTGCACACCAGATTTTTGACATTCTACCCGAGAAGGGGCCGGCTATGGCAATTATCGACAGGCAGGGCGGCTGCTGGCTAAGTAACCCTGAAAAATTTTCACAGTTAAATATCAGCGAGTCATTTTTAAAAGAGCTTTGTGACAAAATTGATGACGGCATCGAGCCGATTGTAACCCAGGCAAACGATTGCAGCATTATTGCTGCACAATTAGCCACCAACCGGACCAATTGCGGCTATATACTTATTGCCTTACCACAATATACCCCTGAGACGACAATGACAACCATTGATTTAATTGAGATTCTGCTCAATCAAGTCAGCATGATAGCCAACCTTATTGAAAAGAACAATCTACTTCAGGAACTGCAAGCGAAACACTACGGCGCGTACGGCCGCAGCGAAACACCCACAAATTGACCTTACTCGGCACACCTGTTATTACCTGCCCATCATACCTCCGTATTTAATCAGGAATAATTGAAGTTTTGTTTGCCATTATGGGGGCAATTGTTATAATTATCCCATAGATTGAAACGCTAAGTATTATTTTCCCTAAGCTGATATATTGCAGAAAAAGTGAAATTTCAGATTTTTGAAAACGGTAGAATTGTTGATAAATTTGCACTATACGGTGCCTATATGTTCGGAACGGACGGAATCGGTATCCGCCGGGCTATACTTACATTTAGAAACTCACTTTTAGAATGCGAAAAATCAAATCTGGAAACAGCAGGACTGGCACTGCTGTGGCCTATTGACGGTTTTGGAAAAATCCTTTTACCGACAACCTGCCTGCCTGAAAGGTTAAAACCATACAATCTAAACGTCGAGATAGCACGGGCAAAATTAATGCAAATCATCAACAAGCGAGAGGACTGGGCGTTTTTCGAGCAATCAGAAGGTTGGGAAGCTGTCTCTAAACAGGCCCAGATCCTGCTTACTCATGCAATTCAAAACATAAAAAACCCGCCATTGGCCTCAAAATTGGCAGATGAATCACTCAAAAAAGCCATAGTTTTTGCTGAAGACCTGGCAATAAAACAGGCAGACTCTCTTTTCGAAGCAAGGAGCAAGACCCACGGCTTCGGCCGAGGATGCCTTGATTGCAGAATAGACCCTGCCCAAGTCGATAATCCTGAATATGTTGAGAAGCTGCTGGAACTGTTTGGCTCTGTAACAATACCAATAAACTGGGCACAAATAGAACCTCATAAAGACAACTACGATTTTTCAACGATTGATGTCTGCATCGAAGCCCTTGCTAAAGAGAAACTAACATTCGGTGCAGGCCCATTGCTCTGTTTCTCGAAGGAATATCTGCCCAAGTGGCTCCTAAGGAGCGGAGCAAGCTTTGAAAAGATTCGCGATACTGCGTATCAATTTGCCTCAAAGGTGGCGGTCCGCTATTCAAACATCATTCGGTCATGGTGCATTGTAAGCAGCCTGAACGTATTTAACTGTTTTGGCTTTGACTTCGAGCAGGTTCTGGAAATGACCCGCGCAGCCAATATGGCTGTAAAAGCCGCCAGCAGCAGGAGCTTGAAGATAATAGAAATCAACAATCCATGGGGCGAATATTATGCTACGACACCCAACACCATTCCACCATTGGTCTATATAGATATGCTCGTACAAAGCGGTATTAATTTTGACGCCTTTGGGCTGCAGATGAAATTCGGAAAAAATCAGCCCGGTATGCACGTCAGAGATATGTTGCAAATATCGGCAGTTTTAGATTACTTTGCGCCTATAGCAAAGCCGCTATATATAACCGCCGTGGAAGTCCCAAGCCAAAATGGCGATGGTTTACACAAACCGGAAGTCGCCGGTATATGGCACCAACAGTGGAGCCAAGCCAAACAAGCCCAGTGGCTCAAGCAATTCTATAAAATAGCGCTTAGCAAACCTTTTGTTGACACAGTAACATACTCGAACATCATCGACACAGCCAACAGCACCATTGCCTACAGCGGTTTATTAACTAACCAGCTTATACCTAAAAAATCCTTTAACACTTTGAAAAAATTACGCAATTCTATTTTTACTCGATAAATAACTCGTGAATCTAAAGTGTGACACAATACGAGATAGGCGATACGCAATACGAGATGCAGTATGACGGAAGCCAGACAAAAAAGGATTCAGTCATTTGCGTTCGTCATCAGTATCGTCGCAGCAGTTTGCTTTTCCTGGGGGTTTGTTAAGAACTTCGCGAAGCCCGGACAATCATATAAAATCGAGTTAGACGAGAAAATAAATCCAAACAATGCGCCTGCAGCTTCTTTGGTGAGATTACCCGGTATAGGCATTTCGCGAGCTGAGGCAATAGCAGCTTACCGTAAGGAATTCAAGCAAAAAAGTAAAAACGGGCTTGCTTTTCAAAATTGTGATGATTTACAAAAAATCAAAGGCATAGGCCCAAAAACCGTACAAAATATTAGCCATTGGCTGAAGTTTGAATAAGGAAATGGATTATGATTAGGGAACCTACGTTTCGGGGTACGGCATTTAACAAAAAACTGTCTTTTGGCCTATTGTTAGTGATTTTGCTTGTTGCAGGATGTTCATCTTCAAGCGAATCCACAAAAGCAAAGAAAAACATAGGTCCAGCTATACAGAATGAGACTCAAACAGGGCATACAAAAAGGTTTGCTATGTACACAGTGACTATCCCTGAAGAGAACCGGCGCAGAGCTGTTGTAAGCTGTCAAATAGTAACTGGTGATACCTTGTCATTGTCAATGAATAACAACGGGGCACCACGAGTTCCAAACGGCCATGCGTCTTTTGTGCACAATTTATCGGCGGTTGACTCATTTGGAAATGCGGTGCCTATCAAAGATTTAGGGCAAGCTCGTTGGGAGATTACGCCGTCCGTTAATGGGTCTATCACTTTAAACTATGAAGTGTTATTAGAACACGATAAATCAGACTTGCCCTGGGGGCCTGCTGAGACACCATACGCGACAGAAGACGGTGCTTTCTGGACGGGACGTGCTTTATTCATCGCTGCTGATATAAACGATATTACAGTACGTTTCAATCTCCCTAACGGATGGCATGTGTCTACACCGTGGCAATCCGTACCCGGCCAACCCTTTACCTTCTCTGTGAAAAATGCCGGCGAACTCATAGAAGCCTTTTTCTTCGCAGGAACCCACACTGAGAAGCAGGCTAAAGCTGGTGACATGGACATCCTCATTGCTCTTGGTAATAAATTCAAGCAGTCAAAAGGAATTTTGCAGGGTACAGCGCAAAAACTTTTAAATGCTTGTGTAGAGTTGTTCGGTGGCACAGCAACGGGAAGAACTCTCATCGTGGTAAATCACCACGACAGAAAAGGCTCATTCTACGGTGGTGCTTTTGGCCGGAGCATCAGTGTGCTAATGGGGGACGAGCCTAATGAGGAAAATAAAGAACGATGGGCACCTTTGATTATCCACGAGGTGCTTCGTCTCTGGAATGGACAAGCCATTGAACACACGGGGCGTGAAAATTGGCTCAGTGAAGGTTTGACCGACTACTACTCAATGGTCCTGAGCGCACGCCTGGATTTGATGAATGAGGAAGAGTTCATCAAAAGATTAAAACATTTGTCCAAAAGATACTTCACCAAATTGGGTCAGATTTCTATACGTGAGACTCCAGATTACGAATTGCGGTATACCGGCGGCTCGCTGGTCGGATTGTGTATGGATATCCAGATAAGAAAGGCCACAAACAATGCAAGGAGCTTGGATGATTTGATGAGACAAATGTATCAGGAATTTGGCAAGACCGGCAGGAAATACTCCATGGATGACGTGATTAGCATCGCGGACAGTATAGCACGAACAGACCATGCGGAGTTCTTTAAAAGTTACGTTGCCGGAAATGATGAGCTACCACTTGAGGAACTCCTTGGCTATATAGGTTTGGACATGAAGAAGGAAATCACAGAAGAGCGAATAGCTCGATATTATGCCGTTCATGTGTTACTACGAATGATATGGCTTGGTCAAACCGAGGAGGGATTGACCATAAGGTTGTCTGAAGAGGCGGGATACAAAGACGGTGATAAGTTAATCGCTGTTGCCGGAACACCGGTCAAGACGATAAAAGATATACAGAGAGCGGCAAAAAAATTGAAATCGGGAGATAAGGCTACACTAACTGTGTTGAGGGAGGGAAAGAAAACTAATCTGGATATAACTTTAGGTGGGGCGAAAGGCCAACAACCTGCTCTTGAGCGTGAGGTCAAAGTCAGCATAGAAAAGAAGGCAGATTTAAATAGCTCTCAAAAGGCGATTCTTTCAGGTATTATTGGGCAATAGCAACATGGATGAGTGGGAAATAGATAAGCCGCTGGGGCAATGCTACGGCACGGGAAGAAAAATCGAGCCAAGCGAAGAGTACTTTGGTGCTCTGGTAGAAACCGACCAGGGGTTGCTGCGCAGGGATTTTTGCGCCGATTACTGGAACAGTGAAAACCCGGATGTATTTTGCTATTGGAAAACAAAGCTCCCCTCTGCCGACCAGAAAAAACCGATTTTTGTTGATGATGAGATGCTGATGGCCTTTTTCCAGCGACTGGAAAATGAAAGTGAGCAGGAAAAAATAAATTTTCGCTTCGTGCTGGCTTTGATTTTAATGCGAAAAAGGTGCCTTAAATACGACTCTTCGAGAACAGAAAACGGCAGGGAAACCTGGCGATTGAGAATAACAGGTGAGAACGATTTCGTCGAGGTGTTCAATCCCAATCTTGAGCAGGAGCAAGTTGAGCAATTAACCTCACAGATAGGCGAGATTCTACAAACGGATTTAAAGTGAGTTATCAACACTATAACCACAGATTAGCCATCAGTTTTGTTGCGTTAATAATACTTAATGGCTGTGCACCTCAGATACGAATACCTGTAACAGTCTATCCGGGCAAGGAATCTGTAGCTGATTCTGTATCTATCTTGAGGTCACGCTCACAAAATGTACCACCACTGAAAGCCAACGGCCGGTGCCGACTGCAGTATTATACCGACGGCAAAAAACATAAAGAAAACTTCCCTGTAAAACTCTGGGTCAATCCCCCAAGTGAAATTTACATGCAGGGCGATATAGCTTTCGACCCGAAGGGACTTATTGCCGGTTCAAACGAAACCGAATTTTGGCTGGCAATAAAACCAAAAGAAATCAACAGCTATTGGTGGGGACAATGGACCGAAGGAACTTCTACCGGAAAGCTGCTGCTCAGCCCTAAAATTGTGCTCGATACTCTCGGAATCGTCGAAATCGGCAGTGAAGAAAACTGGTCATTGTCGAATGAAGGCGTTTTTGATGTGCTTACAAAACGCAACGAACAGGCAACAATAATCAAAAAAATACATATTTATAACAGCCGTGATTACCTCATTAAAAAAATCGAATACTTCAACGCTGACGGCCAAGCTGCTGTTATCGCGGAACTGGACAAATACAAAGAGGTTCTCAAAGACTTTCTTGTGCCAACTTCTGTAAAGATTATCAACCGTGCCGATGGTGAAGAAGACTCGGTCCGAATTACTCTTGGCTCCATAAAATCAATGAGCTTCAGCGATGAGCAACGCAGGCGCTTGTTTATTCGTCCACAGCCACGGGGATTCAAGAACATTTATAAAATCGTTGATAATAATACTGTTGAACAACCATAGCAAATAAAACGTATAGCATTTGTTATTGTCATTCGCTATTTTTAGTGGAGTTTATCTATGAGCTTAAAAGAGAAAATAAAACAAGGCTTGTTTCTATTAGATGGGGCGATGGGAACCCAGTTAATTGCAGCCGGTATTGAAGTGGGCAAGTGCAACGACTATCTCAATATCGAATCGCCTGACATCGTTT
>CAZOQJ010000075.1:0-11618 GCA_964581905.1 uncultured Pirellulales bacterium | reverse complement strand
TTCCTTGCTTTTATTTGCTCGGTTAAGCTCCTGCGAATCTCCTTTTTTATCGTTTTAGGCGTAATATTATGCTCTTTATTGTATTTTAACTGAATTTTACGCCGTCTGTCTGTTTCGTCAATAGCTTTTTGCATTGATTTGGTAACGGTGTCGGCGTACAAAAAGACGGTGGCATTGATATTTCGTGCGGTTCTGCCGATGGTTTGTATCAACGAAATATGGCTTCGCAGGAACCCTTCCTTGTCAGCATCAAGGATAGCGACTGCTGAGACTTCCGGTAAATCCAGCCCCTCGCGCAATAGGTTCACACCAACCAGCACATCAAATTGGCCATTACGTAAATCACGCAGTATCTCAATTCTTTCAAAGGTATCGATTTCGCTATGCAGATAACGACCGCGAAAACCTTTCTTAATGATAAAACCGGAGAGATCTTCGGCCATTCTTTTAGTCAGGGTGGTAACGAGCATTCGTTCCTTTGCTTTGACACGTTTTTCTATTTCGCCCAGTAGATGTGGAATTTGATTGCTGGCCGGGTGAACGAAGATTTCAGGGTCCAAAAGTCCGGTTGGTCTTATGATTTGCTCAACGACTTCATTATCGCATTTTTCCATCTCGAACGGCCCTGGTGTAGCGGAGACGAAAACGACTTTGGACCAATTTTCCTGAAACTCCTCAAACCGCAGGGGCCGGTTATCCAGGGCGCTGGGCAGTCTAAAGCCGTGCTCAACAAGGACATTTTTTCTGCTTCTGTCACCGGCCCACATCGCCCGAATCTGTGGGAGGGTAGCATGGGACTCGTCGATAAATAAAAGAAAATCCTTCGGGAAATAGTCAATCAGCGTATAAGGTCTGGCCCCTGCTGGCAGGCCCGATAGGTGTCTGGCATAATTTTCAATGCCGCTGCAATAGCCGACCTCCTCTATCATTTCAATATCGTACCTGGTCCTTGCCTCGAGGCGCTGGGCTTCGAGCAGTTTCCCCTCGCTTCGCAATTCCAACAGTCGTTCTTTTAACTCTGCCTTTATGCCCTCTACGGCTGAGCCGACCCTTTCAGCGGGCATAATATAGTGCTCAGCCGGATATATAAAAACCTGTTCTTCAATAGCCAGGATTTCACCTGATACGGGGTTTATATAGCTTATCTTTTCAATTTCTTCACCGAAGAACTCAATGCGGATAGCAAAAGATTCGTATGATGGATGCAGCTCGACTACATCGCCGCGAACTCTGAACGTTCCTCGCTGAAAATCGATATCGTTTCTTGTGTACTGGATATCAGCCAATCGGCCGAGCAAAACATTTCTATCGACACTGTCACCGGTGCGGATAGCCACAACGCTGGCTTTGTAATCTTCAGGTGAGCCGAGGCCGAAGATGCACGAGACAGAGGCGACAATTATACAATCCTTCCTTGATGAAAGACTGGTGGTAGTGGAAAGCCGGAGGCGGTCAAGGTCGGCGTTTTTAGATGCGTCCTTTTCGATATATATATCTCGCTGCGGGATGTAGGCCTCGGGCTGATAGTAATCGTAATAGCTGACGAAATATTCGACCGCATTTTCAGGAAATAGCTCATTAAATTCCTCGTAGAGTTGAGCTGCTAAGGTCTTATTGTGGGATATAACGAGGACAGGATGGTCTTGCTGGGCTATGACATTGGCCATTGTGAAGGTTTTTCCGCTGCCGGTAACCCCCATAAGCGTCTGGAACTTTTTGCCAGAGTGCAGACCCTCTATAAGTCGCTCTATTGCTTGTGGCTGGTCGCCAGCAGGTTCAAACTCTTTATTTATTTTGAATATCGCCATATTTTTCACCGCGGAGAACGCCGACTTGTCATTCCCGCGAAAGCGGGAATCTATTTTAACCAGAGATTGCACAGATTTCACGGGAAATAAATTGGCAGATAAACCGGCGTGATGAGTAATATAGTAAATAAGTTTGTTATAAGAAATTTGGTGGACTGGAATTATAAACATTCAGGACAATACTAAGAGGCAGAAAGAATACAAAGGATTGTTGACTTTTCGGCGGCAATGCGGGAAAATAGGTTTTTTCGTCAATAATGAAATCCGAAATTGCTAATGTAAGGAGAGACAAATGTTTAATGGAATTTTTCACATTCCCCAACCAAAAAACGAACCTTGTTTTCAGTATACACCGGGTAGTCCGGAACGTTCAGAGCTAAAGGCCAAGCTGAAAGAGATGCTGAATGGGCAGGTAGAAGTGCCGATGATAATCGGCGGCGAGGAGGTGCGTAACAATAAACTTGCGGACATACGCTGTCCACACGACCACCAGCACCTGTTAGGCAAATATCACCAGGCCGATGCAGAGTATACAATCAAAGCTGTCGACGCCGCAGAAAAAGCCAAAAAAGAATGGGGGCAGATGCCTTGGGAATCTCGGGCGGTAGTACTACTTAAAGCAGCGGAATTATTGTCGGGCAAGTACCGCCAGACTCTCAACGCCGCCACAATGCTCAATATGAGCAAAACGCCGAATCAGGCAGAAATCGACTCTGCATGTGAGCTGATAGATTTCTGGCGTTTCAATCCACATTTTATGGAGGAGGTTTACGGCGACCAGCCGATGTCTTCGCCCGGTGTGCTGAATTATATGGAGCACCGTCCGTTGGATGGGTATGTTCTGGCTATAACACCGTTCAACTTTACTTCAATCGCAGGTAACCTTCCTACGGCACCGGCTTTGATGGGTAACACAGTAGTCTGGAAGCCGGCATCAGCGTCAGTATTGCCCGCTTACTTTATTATGAAAATATTAGAAGAAGCGGGAATGCCACCAGGAGTTATCAATATGGTTCCAGGACCAGGGCCGGTTGTGGGACCACCAGCGCTGAACGATGTCCGCCTTGGCGGAATACATTTTACCGGTAGCACTTATGTGTTTTCTACTATCTGGCTGACGATAGGAAAAGATATTCGGAAATATGTATCGTATCCACGAATAGTAGGTGAAACCGGTGGAAAGAACTTCATATTTGTTCACGCCAGTTGCGATATCGAGGCAATTGTAACAGCAGCAGTGAGGGGTACTTTCGAGTATCAGGGTCAGAAGTGCTCAGCGGCATCGCGGATGTATGTACCCGATTCAATTTGGCCGGCACTTAAAGAGCGAATGCTGGATGAAATTCGCGATATTAAGATGGGTGACATTACTGATTTCGGGATGTTTATAGGTGCTGTTATCGACGAAAAGGCATTTAAGACCATCAATGAGTATATTGAATACGCCAAGAATTCACCAGATATGGAAATTATAATCGGTGGTGGAAGTGATGACTCGAAAGGGTATTTCATAGAGCCAACTGTTGTTGTAAGTAAAGAGCCAAAGTCAAAGTTAATGGTGGAAGAAATCTTCGGGCCGGTGCTCACTATATATGTTTACCCCGAAAGTGAATATGACGAGACATTAGAGGTATGCGACCAAAGCTCGCCGTACGGCCTGACTGGGTCTATCTTTGCTTTGGACCGAGGGGCGGTAGTTAAGGCGATGAATACGTTGCGTCACGCAGCAGGTAATTTTTATGTTAATGACAAGCCCACTGGGGCAGTGGTGTCTCAGCAGCCCTTCGGCGGTACGCGGGCATCGGGAACAAATGATAAAGCCGGCAGCTGGCTTAACCTTGAGCGATGGGTTTCACCGCGTGCTATTAAAGAAACATTCCTGCCGCCGAGAAACTTCCGCTACCCATATATGGAAGAAGAATGATTGGCGGCTTGTATGTTTTATTGAGTATGTAGCACGAGCTTCCTCGCCGTGCTACGCACTTGGCGCAGCAGGCAGCCCGTGAATCCTGCTGATTTTGTAATTACATGGCTTGTGTAGGCTCTGGAGTTTTGGATATGGAACAGAATGTCGATTTCGAGATAGTTGTGATAGGGGGCGGAATTGTGGGCCTGGCTTCAGCTTACAAGATTTCATTGAGCCATCCTGATATTCGCATTGCAGTACTGGAGAAAGAAGAAAGAATCGCTGCTCATCAGACCGGACATAATTCCGGTGTTATTCATTCCGGGCTTTATTACACGCCCGGCTCAGCTAAAGCAAAGACCTGCACCAAAGGCCGCAAAGAATTAGTGGATTTTGCAAAGAAGCACAAAATCCCATACGAGATTTGCGGCAAGATTATTGTCGCAACGCAAAAAAAGGAGCTGGTGCATCTTGAGCGGGTTTTCCACAACGGTCAGGAAAATGGAATAGAAGGGCTTGAAAAAACTGGGCCTGAGCAAATAAAAGAAATTGAGCCATATTGTCAAGGCATAGCAGGGATACGAGTGCCCTGTACAGGGATTATTGATTTCACTGAGGTTGCGAATAAATTAGCTGAACTGATAGAAAAGAAATCAGATGGCAATAAAGTTTTAACCTCACATAAAGTATTGAGGTTTGATAAGCACGATTTTTTTACGAATGTTGTAACGAATAAAGGGAATTTCGCCACCAAGTTTATTATCAATTGTGCCGGGCTTCAAAGCGACAGAATAGCCAAAGCCGATGGTATCGAGCAGGGGATGAGAATTGTTCCTTTCCGCGGAGATTATTATGAGCTGAAAGAGGCAGCGAAAGAAAAGGTTAAAGCGCTTATTTACCCTGTTCCGGACCCGACTTTTCCATTTTTAGGTGTTCATTTTACACGAAAGATTGACGGCTCGGTCGAATGCGGACCAAATGCGGTTTTCTCATTCAAAAGGGAAGGTTACGGTAAAACAGATTTTAACTTCAAAGACAGCTGGGACGCACTATCTTATCGTGGGACGTGGAAGATGTTTTTCAGGCATTGGCGATACGGTCTGGGCGAATATGCAAGGGCCTTTTGCAGGAGGTGGTTTCTGAAGCAATTACAACGGCTCATCCCGACATTGGCCGCTAATGACATACAACCCGGAAATGCCGGTGTACGCGCCCAGGCGGTCGGGCCAAGGGGAGAGCCAATTGATGATTTCAAGATAGAAAGACGAAAAAACTCTATTCACGTCCTAAATGCACCATCGCCGGCTGCAACAGCTTCACTTGCCATCGGTGATTACATCAACGAAATAGCCACGGAAAACTTTAAGCTCTAAAAAATCCAAGTAAGGGACAGGCAGCCACGAAGGCACCAGGACACTAAGTTTTTTCTTTATATGATTTTTCTCTTTCTTTGTGCCTTTGTGTCTTTGTGGCTAATGCAGAGGGAATTCAAAATGGAAAAAGTAGGAATAAAGGAAACGGTTTTTGTTTTGATGGTCGTTTGCTTTTTGGGTGGATGTGCTGAAAGAGGTGAGCAAAAAAATACCGTTAGAACGAAGGCAAAGGGTCGTAAAGGATTCCCGGTTGTATTGCGTTTGCCGAGCGATGAAGGGATACCTGTTAAAGTACAATTGCAGGAGAATAACGGGAAACCTGTGAAAGTAGAGATTAAAAGCGACAAAGTGTTGCCTGTAAAGTTGGATATGGCAGGGGATGAGCGTTTGCCAGTGGAAGTTAAGTTGCCTCAGGTTGCTTTAGTATATATAGCAATTGCGGCAGGAGTGGTTTTGCTTATTACTATTTTTACTTGCTTTACTGCTATAAGTGCTGCTCGCAGCGCCAGGGCAGCTCGTCAAGCAGCCGATGCAATCAAAAAAAATCTAGCTAATAAATGAGCAAGTATCAAACTGACAGTTTGTTTGAGACAGAACAGGCCGATAAAACGGCCTGTCATCATATTATCCGCGTAGCGTTTGAGTCAGCGGCGGACAGGGAGTTCGATTATCTTGTGCCGGATGAAATCTGGCCGATTCAAGTAGGCCGGAGAGTTGAAGCACCCTTCGGAAAAAAAGATAAACTACAAATTGGCTTTTGTGTAGCAGTTGAAGGAAAGGGGCAAGGGGACAGAGGCACAGAGGCACAAAGGCCAGAGAGGGCATTCAAACTCAAGACCATTGAAAAAGTGTCTGATAAAGAGCCATTGTTGGATTCTGAGCTTATGGAGCTGGCGCGGTGGATTAGCAGCTATTATGTTTGTCCATTAGGCCAGGTTTTGGCTGCAATGGTACCAGGGGCGGTTAAAAAGGCAGCCGGAGTTAAAACGCAAAGATGCGTTTACCTTGCGAGCAGCATTTCCGACATAGAAGAGATTATCCGGCAATTGAGAGGCAAAAAACAAAAGCAAATTGTAAAACTTTTGCACGGCAGGGGGGCTTTCAATAAAGAAACGGCTTTAGAGTCGCGGGAGGTTTTGGAAGCAGCCGGCTGTACAAATGAACCGATAAAGAAATTGGCTGAGAGACAGATTATTAAGATAACTGAAAAGACCATTTTGAAATCCCTGCCTGCCATTCCAAAGGGTATGGCAATCAAAACAGAGGGGCGAATAATCCTCAATGAAGACCAGCAAAAGGCACTTACTTTTTTCAGAGAAAAGATAGATTCAGGTCAATTCGGCGTTACGTTGTTGTATGGTGTTACCGATAGCGGCAAAACCGAGCTTTATATAAGGGCTATCGAGGCAGTTTTACAAAAGGGTAGGGGGGCAATCGTACTGCTTCCGGAAATTGCCCTTACGACGCAGACCATACAGCGGTTCAGCACGAGATTTGAAAAGATAGCTGTAATGCATTCGAGGTTAACCGCTTCTCAGCGAAATTCACAATGGCAGAAAATAAAATCCGGCCAGGCAAATGTTGTTATAGGTGCCCGTTCAGCGGTTTTTGCGCCGCTGCCGAGAGTTGGGCTTATCGTTGTCGATGAGGAGCATGAGCCGAGCTATAAGCAGGATACCACACCGCGATATAACGGCAGAGATGTGGCCATAAAACGAGCACAATTAGCAGGTGCTCATTGCATTTTAGGTAGTGCTACCCCCTCATTAGAAACTTTATTGAACTGTAAGAGCAAAAAATATTACGGCTTTGTGCGTTTACCCAAAAGGGTGATGGACCTGCCTATGCCCAAAATGAAATTGGTCGATTTGCGGCATGGATATACGCAAAAAGGAATTAATTTAATAAGTGAACCGCTGGCGGAGCGTTTGAAAGAAGTCCTGACAAAAAAGGAGCAGGCCATTTTATTATTAAACAGGCGCGGCTACAGCAATTTTGTGTTCTGCCCGTCCTGCAAACATACCTTACACTGCCGGAACTGTGATATAACACTTACCTTCCATAAATCTGAGACATTTGCTGGTGACCGAATGCGAACGGTTACGGGAAAACATTTAAGGCATGGTTATGCTGTATGTCACTATTGTCTATCTCAGACACTCGTGCCTGAAAAATGCCCGGTTTGCGGTAAGGCAATGACGATGATTGGTCTTGGCTCGCAACGGCTGGAGGAAGAACTGGCCAGAAAGTTTCCAGAAGCTCGAACATCACGGGTTGACAGTGATTCTATGCGGGGAAGAGACTATTACCGGGTTCTAAAGGATTTTAGTGATGGGCGAATCAATATATTGGCAGGGACCCAGATGTTAGCTAAGGGACTGCATTTTCCAAATGTAACGCTGGTGGGCATCATCAGCGCCGATACCTCACTTTATCTGCCGGATTTCAGGGCAAACGAAAGGACATTTCAACTGATTTCCCAGGTGGCCGGCCGAGCAGGACGCTCCGCCAAAAAAGGTGTAGTATTTGTTCAGACATTTTTGCCGGACCAGCCAGCCATACAATTCGCATTAAAAGGAGACTTTGATAGCTTTGTCAAAGAGGAGTTAAAACATCGCAAGGCGTGCAATTTGCCTCCATACTGGCGATTGGCTGCTATTGAAATGCGAGACATGAATTTCGATAAGCTTGAAGCTGCCTGCAAGAAAATGCGTGAGAAAATAGACCGGATTATCGAACGCGATGGATTAGAGGCGGTGGTTCGGGGGCCGATGCCGGCGGTGATAAGCCGAATCCAGCGTTTTCACAGGATGCAAATAACAATCCAGGCCCCGCAGGCAGAGACCATACAGCAATTGTTTACTGGCTTGCGGGCGGCAGGGCCTGTTAGGCCAGCGGTAAGGGTTGCTATAGATATAGACCCTGTAAATTTATTGTAGGTTGCAACTTACGGGCCGAGATGTTATATATATTTTCACCTGACCGGGGAGTAGCTCAGCTTGGCTAGAGCGCTGCGTTCGGGACGCAGAGGTCGCAAGTTCGAATCTTGTCTCCCCGATTTTCACACCGATTTCTTCAAAAGTTCGTTAGTTTTGATTTTTGACGGTGTGGAAACCGCATTTTTGGGCAGAAATAAGCGATTTGGTCAATCTGTCAGAAAACATGTAATCGCGCGTCATTAAATTCTTGAAAAAAACGATGATTTGTGATATATTTAGTGCAGAAGATGCAGCAAGTAAAAAAACAGAAATAAACAATAAAATTTACCTACTATTACCGCCGTCGCAAATTTTTTGCGACGTGAGGTAACCCACTGAAGCCATATCAGGAGGATGTCGGATTTTTGGGGGATTAAGCTGCTTAAATGCTCACTAAAAATGCGAAAGTTGGCTAAGATGAAAAAGAAAAAACGAATTTCTGCTGTCACATTAATAGTATGTCTGCTCGTCGGGTTAACAGCGGTCAACGTAGTGGCCCAGACATCACAAGTGTACACTTGGCGCAACGTACAGATTGCCGGCGGCGGCTTTACGCCGGGTATAATCTATAACCAGACCGAACCCAACCTGGTCTACATACGCACCGACATAGGCGGTGCCTATCGCCGGAACCCCTGCACAAACCGCTGGATACCACTGTTAGACTGGGTTGGCTGGGATGAGTGGAATCTAACGGGTGTCGAAAGCATAGCCACCGACCCACTGGAACCTAATCGCCTCTACATAGCCGCCGGCACCTACACCAATGACTGGACGAGTATGAATGGCGCTATTCTGCGTTCCACCAACTATGGAAGAACCTTTGAGCGCACGAACCTGCCCTTTAAGCTGGGCGGTAACATGCCCGGCCGCTCCATGGGTGAGCGCCTGGCGATTGACCCTTACAAGAACAGCATTTTGTACTTAGGCGCCCGCAGTGGTAACGGTCTCTGGCGCAGCATCGACTATGGCGTCACTTGGTCAAGAGTTACCAGCTTCACTGCCGTTGGCAATTATGCACCCGGCAGCGGTTCCTATGATGGTGACCTCATCGGAGTAGTATGGGTAACGTTCGACCCGAACACCGGCACGCCCGGCAACACCACTCAGACCATCTATGTTGGTGTGGCTGATACCAACACCAGCATCTATCGCAGCACTGATGGCGGCGTAACCTGGGCACCTGTACCAGGCCAGCCTACCGATAGCTTTTTGCCCCATCACGGTGTGCTTGCCTCGAATGGCGTGCTGTATATAACCTACAGTAATCACTGCGGCCCGTATCAAGGTGATAAAGGCGATGTTTGGAAGTACAGCACAGCGACCGGGCTATGGACACGCATCAGCCCCATTCCTTCCAGCAGTGGCGATAACAACTTTGGCTACGGCGGCTTAACCATAGATGCGCAGCATCCAGACACTATCATGGTTTCGAGTCTGGAGTTATGGTGGCCGGATGATATTATTTTCCGCAGCACCGATGGCGGTGCTACCTGGAAGCGAATCTGGGAGTGGGCGGGTTATCCCAATCGTACTTTCTACTATACGCATGACATCTCGGATGCGCCGTGGTTGGATTGGGGCCGAGGCGACTCTCTGCCGGAAGTATCTCCCAAGCTGGGCTGGATGATTGGTGATATTGAGATTGACCCGTTCAACTCTGACAAGATGATGTACGTAACAGGCGCCACCGTCTATGGCAGTGACAATCTTACTGATTGGGATAGCGGCGGTACCGTTACCATCACGGTAAAAGCATTGGGGGAGGAAGAAACTGCCGTGCTGGACCTGATAAGTCCGCCCACCGGCGCGCATCTAATCAGCGCCTTGGGTGACTTGGGTGGCTTTCGCCACGATGACCTGACGGTAGTGCCTGCCAGTATGCTCTTGCCCCCATCATTCGGTTCTGGTACCAGCCTCGACTACGCCGAGCTTGCCCCAAACGTTATCGTCCGGGTTGGCTATGGAGGTGGTATCATCAACTATGCCTACTCAGGAGATGGCGGCCTGAGTTGGATGGAAGGGGATACTGAACCGACGGACGTCGAGGGTGGCATGGTAGCAGTAGCGGCCGACGGTAGCAGGGTGGTTTGGGCTCCAAGCTACGCAGCAGTGAGCTACTCGACGAGTCTCAGCGGCGCAACGTGGAATGCCTCCGCAGGCATCCCGGCACAGGCGCAGGTGGCCTCCGACCGCGTGAACTCAAACAAGTTCTATGGGTTCAGGAGCGGCACGTTCTACGTAAGCACCGATGGCGGAACGAATTTCGCCGCTACGCCGGCGACAGGACTTCCATCCGCTGGTGATGTGAGGTTTAAAGCTATGCCCGGCATCGAAGGGGATATCTGGCTGGCGGGCGGCACAGAGAGTAATGTTTACGGCCTGTGGCACTCGACTAACTCCGGTGCGAGCTTTACCAAGCTGGTTTACATACAGAAAGTTGATACTATCGGCTTTGGCAAGGCTGCACCCGGCCAGAGCTATATGACCCTGTACGCCAGTGCTCAAATCAATGGCGTTCGTGGTATCTTCCGGTCCATCGATGCCGGAGCGACCTGGGTGCGGATAAATGACGACCGGCATCAGTATGCGTGGACCGGCTCATGCATCACCGGCGACCCGCGAATCTACGGGCGCGTCTACGTTAGCACTAACGGCCGCGGCATCATCTATGGTGATTTTTATGGTGATTTAACAGGCGACGGTATAGTAAATATATATGACTTGGCTGAATTTTGCGAAATCTGGTGGCTGGAGAATGGTTGTGACGAGACTGTTGGGCTGGATTTGAATGGCGATTGTATAATCAACTTCTATGAATTTTCAACACTGGCACAGAATTGGCTCGAAGGAATTTAAGGAGACGGATTATGAAAAAGGTTATTCAGGCCACGTTTATTAAAATCGTTATTGTGTGCATGTTTTTTTACTTAATCATTCCGCATTATGCTGCGCAGGCGGATGTGCTTTGTGGACGATGGGATACAATAGATGTATTGGACGGAGAATACCAGGTACTTAACAACGTCTGGGGAGCGACGACCACACAATGCATTGAGGTGGACGCGAATTCAACATACTTTAGTGTAATTTTATCCGAGCATGACCAAAGCGACGTGGCTTCCTACCCATTCATTTTGAAAGGACGTCACTTCGGAAATGCCAATACGCAAAACAGCGGTATGCCGGTGAGGGTAAGCAAGATTGTAACCGCTCCCTTTAGTTGGAATATTAGCACAGCAGGTGTTAGTGGAACCTGGAATGCCGCTTATGAATCCTGGTTCAGCATAACCGGGGGAACAGAACCCAATGCAGCCGAATTGATGATTTGGATTGACTCTGCCGGAGGTGCCTGGCCTGCCGGCTCGTACCAAGGGACTGTATACATCGGAGGTCACAACTGGGACGTTTATCATCTCTGGCCTTGTCCTTGGGGGAACTGGGACCATTATATTGCTTATAAGATAACCACTCCTACCGATAGCGTAAACCTCGACTTCAAAGACTTCATCGATGATTCGGTGAGCCGAGGATACATAGACCCCAATTGGTA
>CAZOQJ010000074.1:5302-11870 GCA_964581905.1 uncultured Pirellulales bacterium | reverse complement strand
CATACGTACTAAAGCGAACTCTACGGTCGGGGTCAAAGTAATCGACGGCCTTTATAAGGCCGAGATTGCCCTCCTCAATCAAATCACCCAGACTCATTCCTCGGTTGCCATACTTCTTGGCGATGTTGACGACCAGCCGGAGATTGCTTCGCACCAATAGCTCTCTGGCTTGTGGGTCGTTTTTCTCGATGACCTGCTTGGATAGGGAATATTCCTGCTCTTCTGTCAGCAATGAGGCTTCATCAATCTCCTGCAGGTATTCTTTTATGGTTGCGTCAAATACTATAAATCACTCCCGCCCGGCCGAAAGTCTCTCGACCTTAGCCATAAGGGCAAATTCGGTTTTTTTTATGGGACAAACGCCTGCTCCATACGTAAAAAATCCATATAAAATATCGGTCAAATGTGCTTGTGGGTTTACCATGTGAGAAATTTTCCTTTGAGGTTCGTTTATAGGGCAGGATTGGCCTTTTTTGATTTTTACTATGCGGGTGTGCTTTGGCCTTGAGCGGGGCCGGGAAATTCACGATGTGATATAAAACAACCGGGGCCTACATCGAATTAACCGATGTAGGCCCCGAATAAAGCAAGTTTAACAGCTTACCAACACTGTTGTAGTCAAAGCTGCTTTACCAAATCGGCCATATCTGCGTCTCACCCCAGTGGTTGCCCATCTCAGCAGCGTCCCTGAAGTTAATCATGTTCGGGTCTTCGGCAAACAGGTTAATGCCGGGGTCTTGAGGCGTCAGCAGCAGTTCCAACGGCTGGGTAAACGCATTTGCATCAGGGTAACGGGCAATGTACGCTGCGTTAGCCTGGCTCAAAGCATAGTTGTAGATACGCACATCGTCAACTGTGCCATCGAAGTAGTCATTGCTGTAGCTCCACTGGCCTATGCTGAAGTTCTTAGCGGGGGCCGTATTGAGGTCAAGAGCAAGCTCAGTCTCAGCCATGGCTTTACCATCAAGATATATCTTAACTTTGGTACCGTCATAAGTATGAGCAAAGTGCACCCACGTATTCAGCGATGGATACTCGAAGTCAATGTCACAGTCTTCGTCTCCACTGCTCCAGTGGTTTGCCCGCCATTGGTTGGGCTCCGTGCCCCTTGTTATCATTGAGAAGTCTCCCCTCACCGCGTGACCGCCAATCTCGTAGATACCATCTAATTCGTCTTCGTTAAAGCTGCGCGTTTTCGCCCAAGCGGTAATGGTCCTCGGTTTATTGCCGTCGATTCCATAGTCTACAGCGTTAGAGTCGGTTTCAATATAGTTGGCGTCACCTTTAAGGTCAAGAGCCCATGTACCCTCCATACCAGCTACGTAGTCTGCTGTTTTAATGCCGTACTCATTAGCGTCGAAGCCATTGGCGCTGTCGCATGGGTCCCCTTCAAGTCTGTACCAAGCTATTAGATTAGGCTCATTAGGAGGAGCCACTGGTGTAACCCCATAATCGCTAACAAGCCAGTTGTCTGTTATCACCTTGAGGTCTCCATAGTCAACCTCGCCGTCACGAACAAGGTCGGCCGGCAACGGAGGACATTCAGGCTCATAAAATTCTGCTGTATAAAGCCGAATATCGTCGATGTACATCGTACCTGAACCTGAGGACGGGTCGTCCTTGTCACCGATACCGATATACATCCTCCTAACATTGCACGGGTCTACGTTTTGCACAATGAACTCGTTCATGTCAATACGCCATTCCTCCCAGTCGGCTGTCTGCGTCACATTGGCATCTTTGTTCTCATAGTACACAATCCCGTTACTGTCGTTATCCTGCAGAACCACATACATCGCCTCAGGGGCATTGTAAACATAGTTGCCAACGTCCTTCTCGGTAGCTGGGTCGGAAATGCCAGAGCCGACAGGTGACTGCATGGTAACTTGAGAGAGTTCGGCTGTGCACATATCGCCATAGCTGCTACTGGTAACGAATATGCCTAAATATAGGGGTGCCGGGCCGATAGGCCACCCCTGGGTGGGGCCAACCTGCTCCCACGTGCCAGGGTTGCCGCCGACGTCATTTGCATGCTCGGCGCTAGTAGCACTAAAACCACGAGTTATCCTTATCCAGTGCGGAAGGGCGATTTCGGATGTAGTTGCTAACGCCGCGGAACTAACGCCTGTACTAGCGCGTATCATGAACTTGACTTCGTTGTTTGGTGTTACAACTGTCGCGGCATAGATGGAGTCTGGGTTTGACGTATCGCGGAGCATCACACCGGCCATAGCCGAGGAGCTTGTACTATCAATGCTGTCCACTCTCGCCTGGACCTGCCCGGTAATCTGACCAGCCTTCTCCGTATAGAGATAGTAGTAAGTGTCATACGTCGTGCTATTTATGCCCGAACCATCGCCTTCAAGCGTGTAGGGGTCTGTGCCGGTGTAGCTGCCTCTAAAGTCCGGAATACCGTGGAGCCACAGCGACAATGCCTTAACGTCTTGCAGCCTCCAGTTGAAACCAAATTCGAGGCTATTTGTCCCATTGCTATCAGCATAGGCTTCTGAACGGGATGAACTATTGTTATAAAGAATCGCCATCGCCTGCTTGCCGCCGTGTTCCTGACCACACACGATTTCGCTCGAAGCTTTTATATCCGAGTGGGCATGCCACACAGTTTTCAAAGCAGTTGTGTTGGCGTATTTCTCAAAATCTTCCACAGCATGATGACGGTCTGTCGTAAAGCTCCAGACACCGCCTGAATGGATGCTCGGAGCCTCATTTTCATTGACGTCATCAATCCGCCAATAGTAGGTTGTGTCGAATTTCAGGAGTCCTACATTTGGATCATCTGCAATATCAATGGAGTTAGAGTCGTAGTTTTTCTTGACCATAACTTGACACGGGTCGCTGCTTCTATTGGCGTCGGTCACAGCATCTTCATCGGTGTCGAAATATACATCGAAGAATTTGCACTTGTTGCCGATGAACTTTCCCGGCCTCCAGTTAAGAGTAGGCTTACTCCTCACATCCGTATCACGGTCCATCGGAGCCGGCCTGAATGACGCTCTCTGCTCGTATGGTACCAGATTTTTACCAGGAATTACCTCTACATCATTGGGGTCAGTAGTAAAGCTCCAGCCCACAGCCAGATGGTCACCACCGTCGTTTTCCTTCTGTAGAGCCATAATGTAGTACGCATTTCCGCCTACCAGATGAATCAGATTGGACCGCTGGGCGGGATATTTGTCCCACTCACGAGCACCGCTATAGCCAGCCGGGCAGTCCGGACCTTCCAAATAGGCAATCTTAACTGCGTTGTCGCTGGACTCATCGGTGCTCAGCCACAACTGGCTGTTGTCGTCACTGGCAATCCAGAACCTATAATCGTTTGTGTCATCGGGATATATATAGAGCCAGCCATGCATACGGACAGCATAAGTGTCCTCCCCGGTGTACGGAGATTCAAAAAAGGAGGACTCGGTACTCTCGCTCGGGTTATCCGGATATCTTATATTGTCCGTCAGAGCGTTAACTTCAGCGCCTTGGATTGAATTCCACAGCTCACACAGGATAGAACCGAGCCCTGGCCATGGTACGGTCGTAAAGCGCCAGACATCACCCTTAACTATAGGTGGACCGACTTCATCAATCCGCCAATAGTGAGTTGTGCTAAGGGCAAGGGGGGTAAGTCCGGATTCTGAGGGCGCCCAGTCTGTGTCGCTCTCATCCAGGCTTGCTCTGTATGGGGGATTAGTAGAACCTGTAGGGGCATCGCTTACTTCGGCGAAAGTATAACCGAAGTACACGTTATGCCCGTTAGGTTTAGCAGCGGAACCTGCCTTCCAGGTAAGCATCGGCTCCACAGGCACAAAACCGTGGAAATCACACGGGTCGGGGTCATAAGCTTTCTCGGGTTGGACATAAAAGGTCCAGATATAGCCCCGATAGGTGGTCGCTCCCTCGATTGTATCGATTCGCCAGTAGTAATTACCGTCTCTATTAACGGCGCCAGGATCATAAAAGTTGTCCCCACCGGTTGTGCCCTCATTTGCATCCTCGGTGCTGTCGTTTACGTCATTCCAGTCTTCGCTAAACCATACATGGTAGTCGTCCGCGGAGGCTATACCGCATCCCGGTTCCCACTGAAGGACATAACTTATAACTGTTATTGTTTCATTATTGTACGGGTCAGCTTTCCTGGCCTCCATGTAATCGGGAATAACCTCTGCAGGGCTCAGTGCATGGTCATAGAAGCGCACATCATCGAGCTTGCCCGTGTAGAAGTAGTAGTCCTCCGGACCCGAATCATTCGCGTTGGATCTGCTTCCAATATACACACTTTGCCAAGATGGGTTATAATTAGCATCTGTTGCATTGGTGTCCCACACTGTGTCTTCCACACCGTCAAAATAAATGTACTTCTTGTGGTTAGTGTGGTCATAGACGCAAGCAATATGAATCCACTCTTCAGTCGGCGGAACCGTTTTGCTCGGAGTGTCCTCTATATTATCGGAAGCGTGGCCCATGCCTCTTGTTGTAAAGCAAAAGGCATCAGTTACCGCGTAATTGGGGTCGTCTGGCTCTATTCCCTCCCAATACGACCCGAAGTGCCGCAGGGCCCAGCCATCGCCATTGCCACGATTGGCCATCGGAGCATCGCCCCAGCTTGTCTCCCACTCAGCAATGTACGCCCAAAGCGAAATGCTGAAGCTGCCTGTGGGGTTGAACAGCGGATAGGTCCCGATTCGTACAGCATCATCGCCGTCGAAATCTAATGCCCCGCCGCAATCATTCCCATCCACCCAGGCTGGGTCACCAGACATGGTTCCATTATAACTGCCGATGGAGTCTGGAACGATGGTACCTTCACCTTCATCAAACTCCCATAGGGCCTTGAGCTCGGCTGAGGCGTTACCAGCCATGCTCAGCAATAGAACAACAGAAATTAAAAAAAACAATCTTTTACACATGATAATCCTCCATCAAAAATTAAACTATAATTATTTTTTTCTTTGGCCACACACCAAAAACCTAATGTTTGTTTTTCGACAAGCACCCACTACCCATATCTGTGGGGATTGCTGCCTACCAATTTGTGGATATTAAAAAACTAAAAATCACAAATTGGCCTTGCCTGTCTTAAACAATTTTCAATAAAATGACCGATAACAATTTCCCCCTCGCCTAATTTTGAACTTGTCAAAACAGCTTTTCTTTTACCCTGCCTTTCCTCCTTCCTTAATTAAAGCTCAATATAGCGATGCAAAGTGAATTGTGAGGCGCAGAACTCTCACCACGGTGCCGTACTACACCTAACAACACCTCCTCCAAAATACTCGAAATTGTAAAAAAATGAACAAACTAACCTACCAAAATCCACAAACTTCATCACCTAATTTTATACCATATTTGCCACCTCTCAGTCAAGAAAAATTAGGGATTTTCATGAAAAATTAAAAGAATATGCCCATTTTCACTTAAAATTCAAGTGCAGTCTTACCGTTTTACTTAAGCTTTGCCCAGAGCTTCATTAGGCTGGCCAATTCACTTGTGTTTGAAGATTATTTAGCTAAGTTCATCAATAATAAGGGGTTAGGTATATTCAGTAATAAAATTAGCTCAGAAAGATAAAATCCCAAAAATTTTTAAATAATTTAAGACCGTCTTGTTACGCAATAGATTATACCAGATATGAATTACTAAGAGGCCTGTTGGCCGATGGCCTGGCTTTGATGCTCTTCCAGGGATTTCAGCCACTCTGTCCAGGCCTTCCTGTAAATCTCGCCGGATATTAAAAAACCGTCATTGTGGCTGCCGAAAATTTCTACAAACTTTTTCGGCTCATTCGCCGCCTCGTAAAGCTCCAGCCCAAAATCGAACGGCACAACCTCATCATTTTTGCTATAAATCAGCATCACCGGACAATGAACATCCTTGATATAGTCGATTGTCCTGTAGCTGAAACTCGCAAACCACCGCACAGGCATATAAGGATAAAATTTCTTACCGATGTCAGCGTATGATGTGAAAGTGCTCTCAACAATCAATGCTCTGACCTCAACCTTCTTTGCAAAGTGTGCTGCGATGCTTCCGCCCAGAGACCGGCCGAAGATGATAATATTATCCGGCGGTATCTTTTTTTCTTTGGTCAGCCATTTGTACGCTGCCTCAACATCAAGGTATGTCCCTTCTTCGCTGGGTTTGCCCTGACTGTGGCCGTAGCCGCGATAATCAAAAATAAAGCAGCTCAATCCCAGATTATAAAAGATATTTATACTGTCCAACCGGTGCATCATATTGCCGCCGTTGCCATGACAAAACAGAACCGTAAACTTCGACTTTTCAGCATGCTCAGTTAGAGGTGAATCATCCCCTACGTCTGCTTGTGCAGACAAGCATGGGGGGGCTGACCTTGTTAGAGACTTCTCCCTTGTGGTTTCTAATGGGGCAGGGATATACCAGCCGCTTAATCTTAAGCCATCGCCGCTCTCGAAAACCACATTTTCAAAATCCAGGTCCAATTCGCCCGGGGTATAAGGAACTTCTCGCACCGGGCTGTACAAAAGCTTCGGCTGCATAATGTAAAGTATCACCCCCAAGCCCCAATAGGCGATAAACAATA
>CAZOQJ010000074.1:0-5202 GCA_964581905.1 uncultured Pirellulales bacterium | reverse complement strand
TTCGGCTGCATAATGTAAAGTATCACCCCCAAGCCCCAATAGGCGATAAACAATACCGCCCCAATATATATCAGCATTGAAACCATAACGTTAAATGATACATAAGCTAATAATCATTTATATGAATGGGTGGTATTTTAATTTGCTCAAAAGAAAAAAACAAGCTACAATTTTTATATGGTCAAGAGAAGAAAGACGAAAACAGTTAAGGTTGGTCAGATTGTAATTGGCTCGTCTGCTCCCATAATTGTCCAATCGATGACCAAAGTGCCAACTGTTGATGTTGACCTTTGTGTAAAGCAGATAAATCAGCTTGTCCAGGCTGGTTGCCAATTGGTAAGAATCGCCGTCCCAACAAGAGCTGATACCGCCGCCCTCGCAGAAATTGTTCAAAAAGTAAATGTCCCATTAATCGCCGACGTTCACTTCAGTCCCAGTCGAGCTATTGAAGCGATTGAAGCCGGCGCCGCTAAAATACGGCTCAACCCTGGCAACATAAAAAATCGAAAAGACATCGAACGAATAATCGATGCAGCTAAAATGAACAAGGCAGCTATTCGCATCGGCGTCAACGAGGCCAGCATCAGGGACCTTAAAAAGCAGGATGTCCCGCCGCAAAAACGCACAGCTTTGATGTTAAAGGAAATGAAGAAATATGTGCGCCTTTTTGAAAATCGCAACTTCAACCAAATAGTCCTCAGTGCAAAAAGCCGCGATTGCTTGAGGACTATAGAAGTTAACCGTAGTATTGCCGGAACTTTCGATTATCCTATTCACCTTGGCCTGACCCACGCAGGTCTGCCCGAAGATGCCCAAATATCCTCGGCTGTTGCTATTGGAACGCTTCTCGCAGAAGGTATCGGTGACACTATCAGAGTAAGTGCCGCCGGCGACCCACTTGTGGAAACCGAAATTGCAAAACAGATTCTAATTTCACTTGGCCTTTACAAACGCTCAACTGTGGAACTGATAGTCTGTCCAACCTGCGCCAGAGCCGAAATTGACGTAATTAAGCTGGCACGCCGAGTCAAAAGGGCGGTTGCTAAAGTTGAAGGGCCGTTGCGTATTGCTGTGATGGGCTGTATCGTCAACGGCCCCGGCGAAGCCGCCGACGCTGACCTGGCTGTTTGTGCTGCAAAAAATAAGGGCTACATCTACAGAAATGGTCGGAAAATCGCGACAGTGCCCAGCCATAAAATCATTCCCATGCTGCTGAAAGAACTACAAAAATTGTAACACTGTGTACACAAACGAAAAATTATCTGATACATCCAACGAGCCATTGAAGACAATGCTCAAGCGATTTTGCATCGTTGTCGTCTTCGGTATTGCCTTTGCGTACATTGAAGCCGCCGTTGTTGTTTATCTGCGAACAATATTCCATCCGGACGGCTTTACGTTCCCACTGACTGATTTTGGCATCAATCCGCTCTGGAAGCCGCTGTTAATAACTGAAATTGGCAGAGAAGCCGCCGCTTTGGTTTTAATCCTTACGAGTTCCTGGCTATTTGGCAAAAACCGTCATCAGAGGTTTGCTTATTTCGCGACCATATTTGCCATCTGGGACATTTTCTATTACATCTGGCTCAAGGTCCTCATCGACTGGCCCGGCTCAATTATGGATTGGGACATTTTATTCCTGATACCGGCGCCCTGGGCTGGTCCTGTCTTGGCTCCAGTGCTTATTTCATTTATCCTGCTGTTGTTTGCAGTAATAATACTCTACAAAGACTCCTATGCCAGAGCCCTTAAAGTAACGCTAATTGGGTGGCTCAGCTTCGTATTTGCTGGCCTAGTTGTAGTTATATCTTTTTGCATTGCCGGGCTGCACATGACTAAAAACGACTTTCAATCATATTTTTACTGGTGGTTGTTTGCTACTGGTAACATTCTTGCTATCGCCGTATTTATAAAATGCCTCCTGAAGTCTAAATAGCACGCATAACCATGCAATCAAAAAAGCCCACGACTTAAAGTTTAAGTCGTGGGCCTTTTGTCTCTGATTTCTGACCTGTGTCTTAAATCTTGTCTGTCTTTAAGTTTTATCGCTCTGCGATGTACTTATTCCAGCTGGTCTTCTATCCGATGCTTGGCGACCTGCTCTGCTCCTGTCTTGCACAAATCCCTCGAATTTGCCAAATATCATTTTGCCAGCCGATGTCTGAAGCGAGCTGGTAACGCTGATGACTACTTCCTGGTTAATCTTATTGCGGGCACCTTCAACAACAACCATCGTTCCATCGTCCAGATAACCTATACCCTGCTCCGCTTCTTCGCCTGGCTTTATGATTTTAAGCTCCATAGTCTCACCTGGCAGAGCAGCTACCTTCAGCGCATTTGCCAGGTCGTTTATGTTCACTACATCAACTTCGCGAACTTGCGCAACCTTGCTTAGGTTATAGTCTGTTGTTGCAAGACGGCCGTTGCAACTTTTGGTAAACAGCACCAATTTCTGGTCGACACCTTTAACTGCCTCGACTTCCGGAATTGAAGCAGTTTCATCGATAGTTACGTCAATAACAGGATTCATCTGCATTTGATTAAGTATATCAAGTCCCCGCCTTCCGCGGTTACGCTTAAGCTTGTCGGCCGAATCAGCTATCAATTGTAGCTCGCTAAGAACAAAACGCGGGACAACTAATGGGGCATCAAACATTTTGCTCTGACACAAATCTGAAATCCGCCCGTCAATTATCACCGAAGTGTCCAAAATCAACGGCCTGGCGCCTTTGGTCTGTTTGGTAAATTGAACATAAGGGACTACAAAACGCACATCGTCCTTTGTGCGCATCACAACGCTGACGGTAAGAAAGCATATACATATGCCAGTCATCCACTTGATTGCCTGAAGCGATATCAGACTTAACTGCAGTCTATAAATCTCATTTATCAGGTCAACAACCTGCGCCAATCCCCAGCCGAAAAACATTCCCACTAAAAGTCCAAAAAACACTCCCGCCAGGGCTGCCAGGGATTTCTTTGGCGTAAAGACATCCACAAGAAAAGCCAACACCGCCAGCACTATGCCGCTCATAAGGATTACATAAAAATTCCTTCTGCCTTCTTCACCGGCAATCTCCTCCACACTTAAGTTAAGAATTAAAACCGCAACAATCGTTACCAGAAACAGGCATCTAAACATCCACACTAACATAGCTATTAACCTCCAAATTATGACATAGTTCTGTTATTTACACAATCGGAGATATTATACACTGCATATAAATTATTATCAATAATTACATTTTCGCCGTTATAAATAATTTACCCTCCGCTTTTTACTCAGGTTTTTTTCTAAATTCTCCCCCCACAGTTATGATACACGAACCGCAAAAACAACCGGGGCCTATATCGATTCATTCGATATAGGCCCCGAATTGGTGCATACTCATTAGCTAACCAATACTTTTATAAGTATTAGCGTTTCCTGCGGATTAGGCTCAAGGCACCAAGACCCAGCAAAGCTATTGTTGCTGGCTCAGGAACTATCCTTGCATTGTCCATGTAGTAAGTAGCGTCGATGTAACCGCCATTATCCGGGTAGATGAAAATCTCAAAGTACCGGTCGTTGCAGTAAGTCGCGTACAGGTCTATAGTATCCTGTTTAGCCTGAGAGAAGTCCCAGGCAACGCGTGTAGTAGCATCCAGGGGCGTACTAATAGATGCTTGTTGACCCCAGACGCCTCCCCAGTTCCCATCATTGTCGAAGCCGCCGCTGTTGATAACTATGAACATACTGACATACGGGTCTGTAAGCGGGTCTGTGTCTTCTACCCAATCTGTACTTACCGTCGTCACGTCCATTTCGAATGTGTCGTAATCATCGTTAACCAGGAGCCAATCCAAGAAAGCCTCGTTATTAGCATAGCCAGAGGGACACACTTGCTTTGGACCTTCATCCCAAACGGTATAGTCACTGTGCTTATAGCCGTCAAGCTTGAGAGCCAAAGCCCAGGCCCAACCGCCGGCATCGCCGACCGCCTTGAGAGCCGTGGCGTTCCGAGTAACTCCAGTACTCTTGCTGAAGCCTAACATGACGTTTTGCGAACCTGTCCCCAAAAAGTCGAAGTGGTCTTCCCAGTCGCCTACCAAAACACCACCATCAGGATCGCCAGGTGCCAGCATTGTAGCTGGTGGCGGATTAAACATTGGTGTGCCAGCTCCATAGCTGATGGATGCTAAGGCTAAAACACAAACAAAAGATATTAACTTTGACATAATACTCCTCCTCTTTACTTAAAAACTTAAACACATTTTTCTT
Source organism: uncultured Pirellulales bacterium (assembly GCA_964581905.1). Lineage (GTDB taxonomy): Bacteria > Planctomycetota > Phycisphaerae > Sedimentisphaerales > Anaerobacaceae > CAZBWE01. The sequence continues at coordinate 941 of CAZOQJ010000074.1, read as the reverse complement.
GGCTACAAGCCAAAATATTCGTCGTTTTCGACAAGCATCAAAACAGTTGTGCCTGTCTCAAACAACCTTACAACAAAACAAGCAACAAAGCTCTTCACCAACCCTGCGCCTGTTAAATAGCTTTTTTTGACTTGGCCTTGTCTCCTCCTTGGGGAAGCTCAAGTCTGAGCTTTTGGTTGAAATGCCAACACTTTGTGACTCGTCAACCTCACTCCAAGTATCCATCCTTGCCTTAATTATTCTTGCCTATTTATACCAAATTAGCCATGTCCTCGTCAAGGGGAATATTACAAAATTTCAGGAAATTTTTAATTAAAACAGAGCAAAACGTGTAACCTTTGCATTTACAAGCTCTTATAAACATTCCTTAGTAAAAAAAAATATCTAAAAAACCTCTTTCAGCAGCTATTTTTTCATCTTCACCCCATTAGAGATTCTACAATCAGGGAATATTCTACAAATACAAAAAGAGAAGGTTTCTAATGGGGTAGTACTTCGTCGCATGTGATTTGATGAATTGTCAAGCTGGGTCGAAATGCGAAGAATCAGACTGTCTTATTAGCTTCGGTAGAGAAGCAGATTGCTACCTATTTATTTTTCGTGTGGTGCTCTATATTAATTTGCCCGTCTAAGCTGGAATCTGCAACGGTTTTTCTCGAATCTTGATACTTGATTCTCGGTATTCAATGATTGTTATGCTAAGTGAAGTGAAACGAAGCGAGGCATCTGACCAAGCCAATGGTAAATAATAGATTACTCAGTACTTTGCAGCCAGTGGTCAGCTAATATTGTGAAGTCATAGAAGTTTACAACATCATCGTGGTTGATGTCGCCGGCAGAATGTATCCGCAAAAATGGATATGTCTGGTTTTCGCCGATATTCCAGATTTCTATAAAATCCCAGCCGGCTTCCGTAAATGTGGATTGACGTTTCATCTCCG
>CAZOQJ010000073.1:0-12055 GCA_964581905.1 uncultured Pirellulales bacterium | reverse complement strand
ATTGCAAAGCAAAAGGCCGATTGCCAGGCCAGGAAGATTGTTACCGACCTTCGCCGCACACGCAGACTTGCCATTTCGGATGCTCCAAACAACACCGACGGCTTCCAACTAAAGATGGTTGGTATCTCCCCGGTTCCTATTCCCGTTCCCGCCCCAGCACTGCCTTTGCTTGCTGCTCCTGTAGTCAGACGTCTTGGCTATACCGGCTATGAAATAATAAATCTCAATACTGGCACGACGATAGATTCATACACAATCGATTCAAATATTAGATGTACAGGGGGGAGGTATTTCAGCTTCGGCCCTTTGGGAAATCTATTAGCTGGAAGCGGTACCCAGCTAACTGTCTCCGCCGAAGGCAAGACATTCACAATTGACATCGTTTTGGCAACGGGTACGATAAAATGTACCGAAAACTGAAAATCTCAAATCTCAAATCTCAAATCTCAAATCGAATGGCGGGTCTTACGCTCTCCGAGGTCGTTGTCGCATCAGCCCTGCTGATTATCGCGATAGTTCCAATGCTGCAAGCTCTGACCACTGCTAACCTCAATACAGCAGATATTGAACGCAAAACCCGCAGTCTTACCCTCGCTCAGGCTAAACTCGATGAAATAAAAGCACGCTCAGTATACCATTATGATAATTCGTATAGCGAGAGTTCTGTGCCTTTCGACCCTCCCGATGAGTTATACTTACGTAATGTGACAGATGTGCCAGATGACTCATATCCAAATAATCTACGAGCGGTAACGGTCTTGGTCGGCTACGACCACAACGGCAACAGCGTCCTCGCAGCCGACGAAATCGAGGTTACCCTCTCCACCCTCATAGCAAGAAGATGTACCGATTAATCCACCAGACATATGGCGGATTAAATTGCCCCGCTTCGCCAAAGCTACGCGGCGGCGAGCCAGCCAACTGTAAAGTTATAGGACTTCTTTGCCGGTCGAAATATCTTTTTCCAGCCCCCGTGTTTTCTTGCGAAAGCAAGAACGGGGGTTCGGTGATTCAAAACTTACATAAACCCCGTTAGAGAGCTTACGTAGGGCTTTAAACCCAACCGGCGATATACGTCTTTTACCCCGCCAAACGGGGGACGGACCTTTCTTTCTAACGTGGTAAACACGCCTTCAGTTTATGCCGAAAATAGGGGTAGTAGGAGTGTAAAAATGCAGTGTCCAAACAATAGTACCAGGGTTTCCACAGGGGCTATGGCTGGGGCTCTACCTATACGAGCCCGGCTACCCGTCTCGCCTTCGGCTTGCCGAGGCGGACGGCTCGGCGTGTTTATTCCTTCTCGCCTCGCTGGTGCTCCGTCGAAGCGGGCTGTGGCCGGAGCACCGCCTTCGCCGAGACAAGCAGGTATGACCCTGCTTGAGATGGTTATAGCTATGGCTATAGTGGTCGTTATCCTTACGGCCATATTGCCGGCTTTTAGAAGCATACGAAACAGCTGGGATGCCAAACAGGCCGCTGCTGAAACACTACAGAACAGCAGGGTTCTGATGGACCACTTAAACTATAATCTCTCAAAGGCCGTCAGGATAACGGACGTAAGCGACTCGACCGAAACCAGCGGCTATATCCAGTTTGAAGACAACGACGGCAATGACTGGCGATATGAGATAGACGACAGTAACTTAGTTGAATTTGGCCTTGTTGGAAGCCTTTCGGATTTGGCAGGTCCGGTTAGTCAGTTGCAGTTTACCTGCTACGATGCCTGTGATTTGGATATACCTTTGGATATATCCACAGTAGATTTTAATGACATTCGCTTCGTGGATGTAAATGCGACCCTTACTAACTCGGCCACACTCGGCCATGACGAATTCTTTACTGCCTCGATATATCTTCGAACCGGTCAGGGTTCATCAGGCTCAGGCTGCCCTAATCTTGTTGGGTGGTGGAAGCTCGATGAGACTTCTGGAACAATTGCAGAGGATTCCTCAGACAACGACAACAATGGGGTACTGGTTCATATGAATCCAGTGACAGACTGGGTTACGGGCCAAATTGATGGAGCGCTCGATTTTGACGGAAACAATGACTACGTGGCCATTCAAAACCTATACTACGACGTTAGTGGGTATGCGGAAGTCAGCGTCACCGCCTGGATTCGTACCAGCAATGGTGGTAACCAAATAATTGCTTCCTATGACCGTAATGAGTACTGGCGGCTGGAGATTAAAGGAAGTGGTGCCGGTACCGGTCGGGTAGGTTGGGATGTACGCACCAGTACCGGCCAGGTGGATTACGGCAGTATCACCCGTGTTGATGACGGCATGTGGCACCATGTGGCAGGGGTGTTCGACAACGGCACGCTGACTATCTACATCGATGGTGAACCGGAGCCCTCGGCTTCCGGGGGTAGCACCTTCGGAAGAGGGGTAAACACGCGCTACGGTTTCCTGGGAGTAGGCTCGGAGGCGACTACATTTAACGGTAATAAAGGTCCAACCAATTACTTTAACGGCGATATGGACGATGTCCGCATCTACAACATAGCGCTGGATAACGATGAAATCAAGCAGCTGCTTGGTGTCGTGATATATAAGGAGTTTGATGAGACCAAAGTCAGTTCCGACGCTAACTCTATTACTATTTCAACGCCTGATACGAATCAGGGCGACCTGCTCATCGCAGCGGTCGCAACGGACGGCGATACCTCGTCATCGTTGGCGCCGCCGGGCGGTGAGGGATGGACTGAAATCGATATCGACGATTGTAGCAATGCAGTGACACTGGGCGCCTGGTGGAAGCTTGCAGGTGCTTCAGAGCCTAATCATACTTTCACCTGGTCGGGAGCTGAACAGGCCTATGGCTGGATGATGCGGTTTATCGGCCATGATTCTACTAATCCAATCGATGCCTGTTCTGTGAACTGCGATTCAGACGTTGCTCCAACCAGTCCTGCGGTAACCACGACAGTTGACAACTGCCTGATTCTTCGTTTGGGTGCCTTTGATGATGACGATGTTAGCACTCTTCCGGAACCCGGTAATCCGGGGCTTTCCGGCCATACCGCGATTACAATGGATAAGAGCGCCAGCGGCAGCGCGGGGCAGGTTACATACGAGGGTTTCAACGAGGGAAGGCAAACATCTTCTGCCTGGTGGGCTACCTCTGTTACCGTTCCGATTCCGAGCGGCACAAGTCAGGGGGATCTACTGGTCGCGGCGGTAGTAACAGATGGCAGGACAGATACGTCCCTTGCGCCACCGGTGGGCAAGGGTTGGAACCCAATCCGCATCGATCGCCGTGGTAATGCGGTTACGCTGGGGGTATGGTGGAAGCTGGCAGATGCCTCAGAGTCGCCCACTCATCAGTTCACTTGGTCGGGGGGCGAGGAGGCCTACGGGTGGATAATGCGCTTTACCGGCCATGACGCCACTGCCCCTATCTGGGACCGTCGAGGTGGAAATTCCAATTCACCGATATGCAATTCTGTGACCACGACGGTTGCCAACACGATGATAGTTCGGATAGGTGGTTTCGACGATGATGATGTCTCGATTGGCAACACGGGACTATCCGGCCATACGGATATCACAATGGATGAAAGCAGCTCTACTGGTGACACTTGCTCTGGCGGGGCTGGATACGTGCAACAAGCAGCCATTGGCGCAAGCGGCATCGCAAACTTTTCACTAACTGCTGGTGAACAATGGAGAACTCTCACGATTGCGATAGCGCCGGCTGTTAGTGGTGACACGGTCTCGGGCGGTGCCGGATGCGTTAAGCAGTCGTCCGCCAGCAGCAGCGGAATATCGAACTTTTCGCTTGGTCCACCACCGAACGAGGCGCAAATGATTACAATCGCGATAGCCCCGAATAGTGACAGTGGTTGCACTGGTAGCGGGGGTATTCAACCATAAAAAAGCTATGAAAATAATACCAAAAAATAATGGTTCAGTGCTCGTAATAGTAATCTTTGTCATAGCATTGCTTTCTGCGGTTACTATAGGCGTACTCCAGATGAACACCGAGGAGATACAGCTTATGCAGAACCAGATTTTTGCTGCTCAGGCCTTGGCTACTGCCGAAGCCGGGCTTAATGATGCCTTTGCCAGAATTCGGGCTGATTCAAGCTGGACGCCCGACGCCAGCTATACCAACAAGTCGTTCCCCGACTATGGCACCTACACGGTTAGATATGAGGGTTCTTTGCCGGACCCGAATATTATTTCAGAAGGAACTACATCACAGAACTTTATTGCCAGAGTCAAGGCCGATATAACAATAGGAACCGGTGGTTCCCCTGTAATCAGAATTGATAATTTAAGGATAAACGAATAATGCTCAGCGCGAAAACCATACTGGGAATGCTTAAAACCAAGAGCTCACTTGGAATGCGCAGAACAAAAACTGCATTAGGAATCGATATTTCGAATGGCCGCATAAATCTGGCATTGCTCAAAAAGGGCGCGAACGGTATCGAATTACTAAAGACCGCCAGCGGTCCTGTGCCTGATGGAGTGCTCAAGGACGGCAATATCGAAGACCCGACAGCTTTGGCCAAGGCGATAAGGCAGCTTAGGACCAGAAATAAGATGTGGTCAAGCCAAGCTGCGATATCGTTACTTGCAAGGCCCGTGCTTGTTCAAATCATGGACATGCCCAAACAAGTTCCAAATAATATTGGGCAGTTTGTTCAAAATGAAGTGAAACACTATGTTGTTTTGCCGGGTAAAAAAATTGCATTGGATTATTGTGGAATTGGTTCAGAAGGACAAGAAGGCAAAAGACGCCTTTTTGTTGTGGCGACTGATGACCAAAAGGTAACCGAGATTGGCAAAGCGTGTAATAAAGCCGGTCTTAATATTGAAGTGATTGAGCCGCCGCTGCTTGCCTACGCCAGAGCGTTTTATACTAAAAAGATAGCAAACAAATTCGACTGTAACGTGCTGTTAGCCATATTACATAACGATGCTTTGACTCTTTGCGTATTTAGAAACGAGACTATGGATTTCGTCAGAACGAAGAGTATGCCTGTGGCAGAGCTAGACGAAGAAAAAGCACAGCCTGCCCCTGCATCTGGCGACGCAAGTCGGGGCAGCGGGCCGGATGGAATCTGTAACTGGCTTGAAGAGGAGATAAATGCCGTTATTCAATTTTATAATGTCGAAGTTTCAGGCAGTTCCCAGAAGTGGGAAGTTACTGTAGTTGCAGATTGTGTGCAATTACCCGAAGGCGCCGAAGAATCTCTCAACGCCAAGGTTAAGCTTTGGACCGAGCTCAGCCAAAGTCCATGTGCCAATATGCACGTCATAAGTGGTGAAAATGCTTATCAGGATACTCCTTTTGACAAATCCCCGAACATAGATGGTGAGCTTGTCGAAACCATTGGGACTGATCCGTCAGGGCTTGCCGAAACTGACAAACCTTCTCGTCTGGGCGAAGGCCCAGCCGGAGTCCCGACGCCGGTGGCGGTCGGCCTGGCGATGGGGCTTTTGGGTACGGATGGGGTTAACTTACGAATAAACCTGCTGCCTTCGGAAGTTGCAGAGGTTACAGTCGTCAAAAAGGATGCCCTCATAATAGCCAATATTGCAGCGGTAGCTCTCTTTCTGATGGTATTGACCGTCGGCGTGTTGGTTCTGATGATTGGGAAGGTGAACAAAAATGTCATTCATGCAAAACAGGCAGAGCTGTCACAGGACACACTTACTCTGCTCGGGCAGCAGAAATTGTTAGACGGACAAATCAGCACCCTGTCCGCTCGACTTGACCAAATTAACAGGGTTCTGAGCTCACGTCACGACTTGCGGTGGACTGGCATACTGAACGATATCAGAAGGGTGACACCAAGAGCTGTGCGCATAACAAACCTCTACAGCGTAGACAATTCCAAGATATGCCTGAAGGGTTTGGCGTTGTCGTACGAAGCCGTTTATTTGTTTCAAAATATGTTGAACAAATCGGGACGGATAGAGTCAGCTTCTTTGATTGGAACAGAAAAAAATAGTGGTAGCGATGGATTAGTCAGCTATGCAATCGATTGCTTTCTGTCCCCAACAAAAGACTCGTCACCTTAGGGAAAGGTAGCCGATGTTACTTGATAATCTTACTAAATTGAATCGTCCATCAAGAAACGCTCTTTCAGCTGCGCTGGTTATAATTGCGGCAATAGCGATATATAACTGGGTGGTTGCTCCGCACGCTACTTATCTGTTTGCTGCGCAGCAGTACGAATCCGTAGTTGACAGCGTCGCAAAGAAAAACACGATTCTCAGCAACACAATTAAGGTCAAAGAGAAAAAACTTCAAGAGTTGCGCGAACAGTCCGCCAAGCTTCGGCACACGTTGTTTACCTCTGACGAAGCACAAGACCTCTTGAGCGATTTGCGGGTTATTTGTGAGAAGGCGGACTGCACGGTCAATTCACTTAATTTCGTTACGAGTAAGCCTAGGCAAGTCACCTTAGGTGCCGCAGCAGGACAAGCCGAAGGTGCCTCAGATGCGGTCGCTAATAATGCGGTGTTAAGCGTTAGCGGTGTTTACGGCAATATAGTCGAGTTAATGGAAATAATACAAGAGCGTACTCAGGGAGTTTGGATAGATTCGATTGAAATGACAGCTCTCGAGGAAGATTCGGCCAAACTAAATTGTGACATAGCTATTACAATATACACAATCCGCGATAAGGATACAACTGCCAAATGAATAAACCAAAATGTACGAGAATGGTCTTCTGCTGTGTTGTGTTGGGTCTTGGCTTACGGTTTTCCAGGGCACAGTCACAGCCGGTTCAATATGAGCCTGTGGAGGGCGTGACATTCAATATTGGTCGTGATAATCCCTTTGCAAAAATTTTCGATAATCAAAAAACCATGCTGCAGGAAGCGTCCCAGCTTTCATGGACGGACGCAAATTCACCAAAGTTGTTTCTTGAAACCATAACTCTTGAAAATCTTGATGCCGAGAGTTTTAGGCCTCTAATTGAGGGCATGTGCTCCAGATACGGCCGTATTTCTATAGATAAAAACAGTAATACTTTAATTATTTACGATACCAAAGAAGCTTTAGCAAAGATAAAGGAACTCATACCGCAAAAAGAAATTGTCAGTGAAAACATTGTTCCCAAGAGCTATCGAATTGTCTATGCTGATATCGAGGAAGTTGAGGATACATTGAGGACATTTATTTCGAAAAACGGCAGTCTCTCAGCCAACCCAAGCACAAGCCATATACTCGTCGTGGATGTCGAAAGCAAAATTAAGGTCATTGACAATTTTATTAAGGAGATTGACCACATAACGCCCCAGATACTTGTCGAGGCAAGAATCTACGATATAACCAGCAAAGACAAGCTCGACCTCGGCGTTGAGTGGCAGGCAGGCCGTAATAGCATCTATGACACAACCTCTGGTACGGGGACACTTGGAGTTAATCCTACTACGGAAAACAATCCGTTTATGACCGGTGTTTTTAGCGGTGCAGCTGCTAGCAAAACCTCAGGTACTATTGGAGCACTGCGTTTCGGTTGGCTAAATACCGACATTGATATTGATGTGGCATTGAAAGCCCAGCAGAATATTATCGATGCTAAGCTCCTTGCCAATCCGAGAATCCGTGTGCTCGATAACAAAACAGCCAATATTGAAATTACCTCTGAAATACCATACCAGGAGCGTACCGATTCGAGCCAAGGCGGCAGTATTGGCTCAACCGCCTTTAAGCCGGTTGGAGTTGCACTTGAGGTTACACCACATCTGGCCCGCGATGGGATGATTCGGCTGGAATTGAAGCCGGAGTTTAGCGTTAAAGTAGGTGATATAACGTTTGAGAGTGAGGGTTTAACATATCCTCAGCCGGTCATTGATACGCGAAAAGCTAACACCACATTATTGGTTCAGAGCGGCCAGACGGTGGTTCTGGGAGGATTGCGCAAGAAGGAGGTTACCCGGCAGACCAATAAAGTTCCTTTACTCGGCGACTTACCGCTGGTTGGGTTGCTGTTCAAATTTGAAGGGGAGGATACAGTTATCAGCGAAATAGTCGTTTTTGTAACTCCGTGGATTATCGAACCGCAGAAACTACCGGAATCACCGGATTTGACAAATCTGTCGGAGACTGAAAAGCAGCAGTTCGAAATAACCGACTTTAAAGGACCAGAGCCGGTTAATACAAAAGCAGAGAGTTCTGAAGAATAAGCGGCGGATGAGATTTATTGAATACACTTGGCGGGACTCGAACCTCCGACCTCCGGCTTAGAAGTTCCTTTCATCCCCATCTATAATCCTCCATATTACGCTAAAAACGCTCTTGAAAATGTTTTCTGGAACAATAGAGGAAATAGAGCGTCTAAAGAAAAAGGTGGAAGAAATCAGCGAACAATCAAAAACCGCCTCTGGAAATAGATGTTAAAAACTATGGAGTTCGGCAACTTTGCATTTTATGCTTTGTTTTTTCCCTTTTTAGAATTCGTTTTACGGGATATAGTGGTTGTTGAACTTTATTGATATCGCCGCCCGCCGCCCCGACTCGCGTCGGAAAACGCGGGGGCAGGCAATAAAAGGCGGTGTATTTTCGTCTTTACCTAATAAACATGGGCAGCAGCGCGAACAAACGCTGATTTTCAAAGTAAAGATTAGTTGAAAAATGTAATTTCTTGATTTGTTTTGGCCGTCAGGCCACGGCGTGCCTGCCGAGCCAGGGAGGTAAGTATTATGAAGAGATATTTAGTTTCAGCCGTTATTGTTCTGGTGGTTTTAGGTACTGCCTGGACTGTGTTTGGGCAGGAGGGACCCAAAATGGTAAGACCTTACGAACGTGGGGACTGGAGGTTGTTTCAGATGCTCTCTCCTGAAGAAGCAGCCAAGATGAGAAAAAATTGGCGGACTATGTCTGATGAGGAAAAAGAAAAGTTCAGAGCCGAAATGCGTAAGAAATGGGAGGGAATGTCTGAAAAGGAAAAAGGAATGCTCGGGGCCCAAACGCGTGAAAGATTTAGCCCCGGACGTGAAGAGCAATTCAAAGCCGTTAAAGAGATTGAAAAGCAACTCGCGAAATTAAAAGAAGCCGTAGAAGATATGGAGCGTGAAACTCAACCCGCTCCTCGTGAAATGTCGCCTGAAGAAAGAGCCAAATTGAGAGAAAAACGGATGAAAGTACACAAAGAACGGCAAGATGCAATTGGAGCGATTATATCGCAGATAGCAGTGCTGCAAGGCCAAAGACAGCCGACAGCAAAAGGTGAGGAGCTCATCATAGTAAACACTGGCGAGCTAAAGGCGATTCGCGAGCTGGCGGTGAAAGAACAAGCCAAAAGAACTGCCCAGCGTCTCGAAAGGATTGCCAGGGGGCGGCAGCAGGGCTTGAGGAAAGGACCGCTGAGACCGGAGCGAAGACCCCACAGGCCTCAGTTGAAAGAAAATCTGATACAAGAGATGCATCCTGTTAAGAAAGCCCCGGTATTTACACTAAAAAGCTTTGACGGTAAAACCATAAGTCTTTCCGGCTACGAGGGCAAAATTGTGGTGCTGGAGTGGTTCAATTTAGAATGCCCATTTGTAAAGTACCATTATGATACGGCGCATACGATGGTCGAGCTTGCAAATAAGTACAAGGACAAGAATGTCGTCTGGCTTGCGGTAAACAGTACGAACGACACGGCAGAAGAGGCCAATATTGAGTTTGCGAAGAAACATAAGCTGCCGTATCCGATACTTGATGACAGGTCGGGCAAGGTTGGTTTGTCCTATGGTGCCATGACGACGCCCCATATGTTTATAATAGACACTAAAGGAAATATTGTTTACCAGGGTGGAATCGACAATTCGCCGATGGGCAAGACAAAAGAAGGAGTGGTCAACTACGTTGACAAGGCGTTGAGAGAGCTTACCAGTGGGAAATCGGTGAGCGTTGTGAAGAGTAAAACCTATGGTTGTTCTGTAAAGTACGCCAGGTAGGGCCGCATTTCGTTTAGCGGTTGCGCTACTTGCTTCGTCTGACGTTTTACGTTAAACGCAACCATAACGAGTTGCGCAACCACAACCTTATACTGATTTTCTGGGATAGCATCGGATGTCGGCTACTACCTCGATTGAAAATTCTCTTATGACGGATATGTAGCCCTCAAGCGAACGGTTAGAGTGACCAATAGTAAAGATTTGCAGTGTCTTTATTTTCTCATGGGCCGCTGGTTTCTCGGCTGAGTTCGTCTGGGCGACTCGTCTCTGCGAAGCGCTTCGCCGGAGCGGGAAGGCCCTGCCGTATTTCTGACAGAGATTCTTCTTCTTGGCTTGGCTCTTGCGGGAATCTCCCTGATTCTTAATTTTCCGGCTGCCGCTTTTTTTGCAGGAGTTTTTTCCGGTTTTATTTCCCCCAATAGTATTAAAGCTTTAGTGCATACCTCTCTTACGGAGCCTTGCTGGTGTTCCCTGCCTTGCTTGAAGATATCTAATGCCATTTTTTTCATTCTGCCGTGCACTTTTCTTAGTCCGTAAGCAGCTGCGGTTTTCGTTGTTATTGGGGAGTCTCCAAACAAGGAGCCTTTTAGAACTTCCAAGCCATCTTCCTGCAGCCAGGATAAATTGAAACCGGCCTGTCGCCTGATTGAGCCGTTTGAGGAGTGTAATTGTTCCCGCAGTCTTCGGAGAAGCTTTTTAGAGTCTTCGCCCTTTTGTTCGTCTGAACCTTTTTCTTTTTCAACCTCCATGTTGCCACCCCTTCCTTGGATAGTAGTAAATATATACGAACTGTTAAAGACGGTTCCTTCCTGCGTGCAACAGAAGCATATGGTTAGTATTAGCGCCCCCTGTGCTCTGAGCACATGCAGGTTTCACCTCCTGCGTTTTCCTCCTTCGAAGAAGCCAGATTCGCTTACTTGCTTCAAAAGCGTCTTAAACCCTGCTGCATAGCCAATTCCCATCCTTGGTCAAATGGCCTGGTACGAAAGAGTTAAGCGGTACATAATCAGATATCCATTTCCAATAATGCTTCCTTATGCTTACCACTTAACCAGATTGTTATATGTCACGATAGTATTGTCAAATAATTTTTTTAAAAAATACGCATTTTTTTGTAAAAAATCCCCGTGAGTAGTCACGTAGTAAAATTAGGCAATATTTAATGACCGATAATCTCTGGATTCTAATGTTGCCGAGACTGCAACCATCCTATTTTAACAGCAGCGCGGTGAAATTCTCTTTTATAGGAGAAAATTTGCTAATTTTTTGCTACGCTCAGAGGAGGGTTCCGTCATTTTATTAGCGTGGCCGGACTTACTTGCTTTTTTGGGTCATTGACTTATTATGGGATTGTATATCAATGGATGAGAAATTCACAAATTGTAAGGCAAGGAATAATTAGGGGGTAAGCTTATGGAAGAGCGAAAAGGTATAGTAACCATGAAGGGTCAGCCGTTGACTCTTTTGGGAAGCGAAGTCAAGGCCGGTGTCAAGGCGCCGGATTTCGAGGTGGTTGCGAATGATTTAACAACGGTCAAGTTTTCATCTTTTGCCGGCAGGGTTTGTATTATTTCGTCGGTGCCTTCGCTGGATACGAGCGTGTGCGATACGATGACACGGCGGTTCAACGAGCAGGCCGGCAGTCTCGGCGGGGATGTGGCGGTTCTGACCATTAGTATGGACCTGCCGTTTGCGCAGAAACGCTGGTGCGGGGCTGCGGGCGTTGAGAATTTACAGACACTTTCGGATTACCGGCAGGCAAGCTTCGGAAAGGCCTACGGCGTTTTGATTAAAGAGCTTCGGCTGTTGGCGCGGGCGGTGTTTGTCGTGGATAAAGATGGCGTTATCCGCCATAAACAATTGGTCGGCGAGTTGACAAATGAGCCGGATTATGAAGCGGTCCTGAAAGCTGTGAAAGAATTGTTGTAAGACTATGGGCTTTTTGATTATTTACACATAAGCCGAGATATAGTAAAATTCAGTTAGGTTCTCTGAGGGAAACATCCGCGAAATAAAATTGAATTTGCTAACAAAAAGTGTTGTATATTATTAGGTTAGTTACCTAATTGTAGGGAGTTAACAATGGAAGTCTTAATCCAATTTCTTCAAAATAATCCACTGATTATATTAGGAATGTTTAC
>CAZOQJ010000072.1:10176-12142 GCA_964581905.1 uncultured Pirellulales bacterium | reverse complement strand
AATCGATTCTGATTATTTTGCCTTCTTTAGTCAAAACTTCGTAGCTCACCGTCGGCGCTGTCTGGACTACATCTATGTTATGTTCGCGTTCGAGTCGTTCCTGAATAATTTCCATATGCAAAAGCCCAAGGAATCCGCAGCGGAAACCGAATCCGAGAGCTGGTGAATTATTAGCAGTAAAAGAAAAACTTGCGTCGTTAAGTGCCAGTTTATCGAAGGCCGCCCGAAGTTTGGGATATTCGGTATTATTGCCGGGATAGAAATCCGAAAAAACCATTTGCATCGGCGGCTTATAGCCGGTGAGTGCTTTATGAGCCGGCTCAGCGGCGTCGGTGATAGTATCTCCAATAGTGACATCTGCCAGTTCACGAATATTGGCAATCACATAACCGACTTCACCCACACCCAGTTTATCGACCGGTGTCATTGCAGGAGTGAACTTACCCAGCTCAGTTATAATATGGCCTCTGCTGCTGCCCATAAAGCTAATCTTCTGTTTGACTCTAAGGGTTCCTGAGAATACTCGGACATAGCATATTACACCCCGATAGTTATCACAGTGGCTGTCGAAAACAAGCGCCGTGGTACGTTCGTTGCCATGGTTAGCCGGCGGCGGAAGAAGCGTAACGATTGCCTCCAGCAGTTCCGGGACCCCTGTGCCTTTTTTTGCACTGACGTAAAAGCACTCATTTTTTCTGATACCTATTGCATGCTCGATTTCCTCTGAGACGGCATCGCTCTGGGCGGCTGGCAGGTCTATTTTGTTCACTACGCCGATAAGCTCCACATTGTTTTCAACAGCCAGATGCGCATTGGCGACCGTCTGGGCTTCTACGCCCTGGGTCGCATCGACCACCAGAAGGGCCCCCTCGCACGCCGCTAAAGCACGTGAAACTTCATAATGAAAATCCACATGACCTGGCGTATCAATCAGGTTCAGCATATACTTTTTCCCTTCGTATTCGTAATCGAGGGTAACTGCCGAGGCCTTTATAGTGATACCTCGCTCGCGCTCGAGTTCCATATTGTCGAGGAGCTGGTCTTTCTTGTCATGCTCGTTTACGGCCCCGGTAAGCTCAAGTATCCGGTCAGCCAGCGTACTCTTGCCATGGTCGATATGTGCTATTATCGAAAAATTTCGTATGTGTTCAGTGCTCATCAATAATTCGTCCAAATGCCAAAAAAGACATTGTAACATTTTTAGCAGCCAAAGACAACTCGTGTGCGACCGCCTCGCAGGTTTAGTGAATAGTATTTATGATTATTTTCTTTGAGTTTTCTCTGGCCGACTCCGGAAAATTTAGATATGCAAATTCGCCGAAGAGCTTTTTTGCCTTGCGGTCATAAGCAAGCGCAGCTTCAATTTCATTATCGAAACAGCCGATATAGATATTTTTATAGTCTTTGCATATACGTACATACCACCCTTTACTATTATTGTGCCAGGTAACACCCTTGTATTTTGAATGACCGCCGGCGGCAGGGCGTCTGTTCCAGGCATTTTGGGTATAATTACAGAGGCGAAGGTTGGCCTTTCTGTTATTCAGGCCGTTACCGTCAATATGGTCAACGAGCTTGTGCTTGGGGGCCTTTAAGATGAGCCGGTGCATAAAGATTATTTTCATACGGCCTTTAATCCGGCGGGAAGTATTGGCATAATATGTATTCCCGTCCAGTCTGCAGCGCCAGTTATACCGGCAGACGCGGAAGTAATCTTCTGGGTCAATCACGGCGAATTTACCGTGATTTAATGGGATGTAACATACTTTTTTGCAAGCCGACAATACTGCCGGTTTATCCCGCCGGTCTGCAACCTTAATTTTGATGGTATGTTCTAAAATTTTCACCTACCTCCCCCGGTTGGTGATTGTAGAATGGTAATTAGTAACCATTTAACCGGTTGACTAATTCTCTGTCTTCTGCTCTGAATGAACTATGAACCATGAACTATGAACAATGAACCATT
>CAZOQJ010000072.1:0-10076 GCA_964581905.1 uncultured Pirellulales bacterium | reverse complement strand
TACTCATTTACTCATTTACTCATTTACTCATTTACTCATTTACTCATTTACTCATTTACTCATCTACTCATCCACTCTACGCGATACGCTTCACGCTTCACGCAATACGGGGCCGACGTCGCCCCTATAATTGGACGAACCTGCGTGTTTGATGCGAAAAATGAGCGATTTTTTGAAGTGCGAATTTACGTAAGCGCCTGTGTAGCAAGGAATAAAAATTTTTTCAAAAATTTCGATTTTCCCGCGCAACTACCTGCGTATTTGATTGATTTTTCTCTGTAAGTCTATATTCCCCCGATGGTTACAACGGAAATTTTTACAATCCCTTGTCGACTAAGGACTTAGAACCCCGCTTGCCCTGCCTGTCCCCGAATGCCTTTGTCGGGGATCCAGTTATTGGCACCGCAAGGGGTTCGTTTAGCCCTGCCGCTTGCGGCAGGGGTCTGGGGGTTCTTATCATTCTGAATCCGCCATGGGCGGATAAATATTGAAGAAGCAACGGGGATTTCTTATACTTAAAGGAACAGTCTTTCTTTCTCGGTTTTATACAGTCTGTATAATCATTGTTAGGTACGAAGAAAAATATGAAAAAACGAGCACCAAGAAACAGAACGCTGACATGTTCTGAATCAGAGATCACTGAGTTGTCAAATAAGCTCATGCGTCTCTCAAAAGTGGCTAGCATAGACTCGATTACCAACCAGATCATTCATCAAGATTTTGCGGAGGCGATCGCGTTTTTTCCTCAAGGTTTTGTCGATCTTTTGATTGTCGATCCACCATATAACCTTACGAAGAATTACAACGGTCATGTATTCAGGTCTAAGCAGGCAGAAGATTATACGAAGTGGTTCGAGAGCATTGTTGTGTCTTTTATGAAAATCTTGACCTCAACCGCCTCTATTTATGTTTGCAGTGACTGGCAAACATCGAATCTCGTATTCCCAGTTTTAGACAAACATTTCACAGTGCAAAATAGGATAACATGGGAAAGAGAGAAAGGCAGAGGCGCAAAAAGCAACTGGAAGAATAATACAGAGGATATTTGGTTTTGCACATGTGGAAGAGAATATTTTTTCAATGTAGATGCAGTGAAACTCAAAAGGAGAGTTATTGCCCCATACCGTACAGATGATGGCAAGCCCAAAGATTGGGAAGAATCTCAGAATGGCAATTACCGCCTGACTTATCCCTCAAACTTGTGGTCTGACATCACAATACCATTTTGGTCTATGCCGGAGAACACAGACCATCCGACTCAGAAGCCTGAGAAGCTCATTGCAAAGCTGATTATGGCAAGTACCAAAGAAGGAGACTTTGTTTTCGATCCTTTTCTTGGAAGCGGCACAACAGCGGTTGTAGCCAAAAAACTACATCGCCGATTTTGCGGTGTGGAAATGAATTTGGAATACTGCTGCTGGGCTGAAAAGCGATTGATGCTCACAAAATATGACTCATCCATTCAAGGTTATGTTGACGGTGTCTTCTGGGAGCGTAACTCGCTTAACGAACAATCTAAGAAGGAAAAAACCTCCATTATGGCAACACAAGGAGCCTTATTTTGAAGTCATCATTCTTTTACAACGGGCATTACAAGGAATTAGCTGATAAACTAAAGGCTTACATTAATTCCGTTCCAGAGTTCTTGTCATTACAAACCGCACGTAGTACACGTGCGGTAGGCGACGCTATCGAAGGACTCATTTCTGAAAAGTTTGATTCATTGTTGGGCGGCTGGTGCAAGGAATACTCCTCCAGTTTTGCCCGCCGCGCAATGGCAGATATTGCGTTCAAAGACAAAGAGGACTTCTATTGTATTGTTGATGTTAAAACACATCGTGAAGATACAAAATTCAATATGCCAAATTTAACATCAGTTGAGCGTCTGTCTCGTTTTTACGAGGATGACAAGAACGTTTTCGCCCTTATAATGGTGAGATATAGACTTGATGGCAATCGAGTCCTCGCGACGGAAGTCAGTTTTGTGCCAATCGAATTTCTGAGCTGGGATTGCCTAACAGTGGGGGCATTGGGATGGGGGCAGATTCAAATCGCCAACTCAAACCGAATAATCGTGAATGATGGCTTCTCCCGGAAACAATGGATGCTCACATTGTGCGACACCATGCTTGAATTCTATCCTAAAGAGATATTGAAGATTCATGAAAGGATAGGAAGGTTTGAGGACGTGAAGTCCTATTGGGAGAAGAAAGAGGATATTTGGATTCGAAAATCACATTGATACAACAGCGAATGATTACCCTGCACCGATTATTTTTCCCCGTCCTTTTCACGTTGAATCGCTTCGGATTCTCTCCAGAATTTCCTCCGCAATCCGCTAAATACGGGTCACGAGTAACGGCCTCCGGCAGTTTACCCTGCCTGTCCCGCCATAGCTTTAGCGAAGGCGGATGTTCTCTGCCTGTCTCGCCAGAGCTTATGCGACGGCGGATGGCAAAAATAATCAGTGTTAATCCGCCGAAGGCGGAAGCGACGGAGGATAGAGATGCTATTTGAGCTCGACCGACCAGTAGGCGTGGTCGAGGAATTGCTTCCAGCTTTTGTAGCGTTGATGGCCTAAATGAATATGAACGAGGGGATTGTGTTTCGGCTTGACGGGCTTTTGGATGAGCGTCATACCAGCCTGCTTCGGCGTTCTGCCGCCTTTTTTGACGTTACAGTCGGTGCAGGCACAAACGATATTTTCCCACACTGCTTTTCCGCCCATAGTCCGTGGGGTAACATGGTCGAGTGACAGCTCGCCGGCCGGCTGGCGTTTGCCGCAGTACTGGCACCGATTTTTATCGCGGGCGAAAATATTTCGGCGATTGAGTTTCACTTCGGTTCGGGGCAGACGGTCGTAGAATAACAGCCGAATAATCCGTGGTACCGCGATATGAAAGTTGACGGTGGATATCCAATCGTGTCCATCCGGTTCGAAGTTTCGTTTGAACTGGCTTACATCACACCAGCTTTGGAAATCATAGCTTGAGTATTTATCCTGCTCAACAGAAACAACCTCGGCAATCTCGCGAAACAGCAGAGAAAATGCCCGCCTGGCTCCTACTATTCGGATAGCCATGTAATGCTTGTTCAGTACAAGAACATTACAGTCGAGACCGGATTTAATTTCAGAAGCAAACATAAAAATTAATCAGCAAAAAAAGCTCCTAAACTACTCATCTTTTTAAATAACAAAAACTTCAACGGGTTGCAAGAAAAAAATGTGGAGCCCCACAGGCATAGCCCATGCCACCTCTCCATCCTTCGTAGTCCCAAAGGGATGCCTTACGGTACTATGGAGAATGGAAGCGAGTAGTAGCACGGGCGGGGCCTTAACCCCGTTAGAAATAACCATCTCTATGTCCTTTACGAGCCCATTAAAACAATTTTTCTCCCGTTAGGGATGGCCAAGTCCATAACGGGGTAAATCCGCCTGCAGCGGGCAGCTCGATGAGCCGGACTCGTCTCGGCGAAGGCGGGTAAACCACATTAGGAAAGCTCGGGCGGGGCTTTAACCCCGTTAGAAATAACCATCTCTATGCCTTTTACTATCCCATTAAAACAATTTTTCACCCGTTAGGGATGACCAAGTCCATAACGGGGTAAATCCGCCTGCAGCGGGCAGCTCGATGAGCCGGACTCGTCTCGGCGAAGTGCCGAGCCGTAGTCGGACGGGCAGGCTTTCTCCGCAAGGAGTCCATAGGACTAACATGGTAAATTTGTGAGGCAGAACTGGTTTTTGTGTGAAAAGTGTGTAAATTGCGGCACTCGTCACGGTGGAGCGTGCCGTAGCCGGACGGGCAGGCTTTCTCCGCAAGGAGTCCATAGGACTAACATGGTAAATTTGTGAGGCAGAACTGGTTTTTGTGTGAAAAGTGTGTAAATTGCGGCACTCGTCACGGTGGAGCGTGTCGTAGCCGGACGGGTAGGCTTTCTGGCGGGGTAAATTTGTGGGGCAGAACTGGTTTTTGTGTGAAAAATACTTAAATTGCTGCACTCGTCACGGTGGAGCGTGCCGTAGCCGGACGGGTAGGCTTTCTGGCGGGGTAAATTTGTGGGGCAGAACTGGTTTTTGTGTGAAAAATACTTAAATTGCTGCACTCGTCACGGTGGAGCGTGCCGTAGCCGGAAAGGAATCGTATCATATAGAAAGTGGTGAAATGATAGACTCCCCACACAACACTTGCCACACGATGCATTAAACGACTCATACAACGCTCCGTCTCCATAGTTATGGCCCGTCCTCCGCAGTAGCTTTGCTACGGAGGGTGGAAGCGCGTCGGCGACTCAATGCCGCAAGAGCTATTAACACTGCTTTTGCGTTAAATTAGGCAATGAGAATCGCAAGGGTTGTTTCCGAACTCCTCCCAAGCCTAATAAAAAAAAACAGCTTTACGACTCTTTTGGGCTGTTGGGGGCTGATTTAGGAATTACATTCTCAGCTCTTAGCCCTTTTTCACCCTCGACAACATCGAAAGTAACTTCATCACCTTCAACAAGAGTCCTATATCCATCACCTGAAATACTTGAGTAGTGGACGAAAATATCGTGGCCTTCGGGGCCTTCGATAAATCCGTAACCCTTTCTTGGGTTGAACCACTTAACTTTCCCGTCCGACATAAAACGCCCCTTTTGAACAACTTTTACAAAACATATTATTCTTTACGCATCCCACAATTTAGCATAGCTTAAAGTGCGTAGCAAAGCTGGGTCTTAAGTTGTGGGTTACGGCTTCTTACTCAAAAACAATTATTTCACATCAGCCGATTCTGTAGCAGGAACAGATAGATTTTGTTTCATCAATCGGCCCATCTTGAATTTAATCGTTCGCTTTGCGGGAACCTCGACCCGCTCAAGCGTTTTTGGATTTTGCGCACTTCTCGCTGCTCGCGTTCTGGTCTCAAAGACGCCGAAATCCCGGAATTCCAGACGGTTGTTTTTCCCGCACAACTCTGTCGTTATCTCATCGAGAAATGTCTGGATTATACGTTTTACCAAAACTCTTTTTGCTTGTGTGCGTTCCGCAATCCGATCGATAAGCTCTTTCTTCGTAACTGTTGCCATAGATTACCTCTCTTTAGGAAAAAACGATTGAGAGTTCCACTTACTTTAACAAAAGCCGCTGCCTTGGACGTTACAACAACTCATCACACGCCTCTCTACAATTTAGTGACCAATGAGTAAGCACCATGAAAGCGGCCTTCCTAGCCGTTTTGAATACCTATTGTTCTCCATCAAACACAAAAACAACCGGCAAAATGGAAACTCTAAGATACCACAAGTTACTATACAACAAAGACTTCTATATATCAAGCAATTTTTCCACAAAATTTTAATATTCCAGAAAAAAGCTAAATTGTTTCAGAAAAGGCAGAAATCTGCGTCAGTGTAGGAAACCGCTGCAATTGAGCCAACGCGGCTAAATAGACGGGCGGGACATTAAATTTAGACTACTCGAAGGTCGTGACAAACAGATTTTTCTGTAATAAATGAATATAAGTCCTTTGTTATAAGATGGTTATACGAAGAAGGCTTTTATTTGAGCCGGCCGTCGTGTTCAAATACGCTTTTGGAGCGTGCAGAAAAACCGCTCTGCAGCCGCATACAGCTCGTATTTATGTTTTTGTGAATTTACTGTTGCTCATTTATAGCATTTTTTAGACACTCGTCTCGGCAAAGGCCGAAGCCGGAGCAGGACGGATTGCACAGGAGAATTAGCCACGAATTTGCACGAATTTGCACAAAATATATAGAAACCGCAGACCCATTCGACTGCGCTCGGGACAGGTTAACGCGGATCCGCCGTCGTTAATTCGGCCTTCGTAGCCATAGGCAACTATGGCGAAGTAGGCGACTATGGCGAGACAGGCTTACACGGATTTCTATTAGTGGGGAAAAAGTGCTTGATTTTTCTAGTGGAGGAGATATAATCAAAAATCACAGTAGTGGAGTGCAGCAATAGAGACCGTGCCGATTAAATATATAATGTTAGGGGACTAAATGAATATTGAAGCTTTCTTATTATGTGATGCAGCAACAGAGCAACAAGGGAAATTAAATATCTTAGGCGCATTCGATACTCTATTTGCCAAGCAGATGCCTGTGGCGCATCCGGCGTGTGCTATCGCGGCAAGAATACGATTCGATAAAATTGAAGAAGGTGGCCACCCAGTAAGAATTCATATAATCGACGAAGATGGCAAATCAATAGGCCCTAAGTTGGAAGGTAATATAAATGTAAGTATTGGAGATGATGTGGATTCGGCAGCTATTAATACTGTTCTGAATATTCAAGGGCTCAAGTTTGAAAAGTATGGGCAATATAGGATAGATCTAGCCATCGATAATCAAATAAAAGGGTCTTTGCCTTTTTATATTAGAGAGGTGCCGAATCAAACCGAACTGCAGTAAAATATAAACAAAGAATGACCCAAGAGGTTCAATTTGGCGAAAATGGGATTTGCATGTTCATACTCCTTGTTCTTGTCTCTGTAATCAGTTTACGCGGATTTTGATTTGCATATCTTGTCATCTAGAATCATCTTGCCGTTGGCCGCTTGCACCTGCTCTAACTAACCATATTGCCATATTAGTTCCTATCCATAAAAATTATCACCGCTTTTTTCTTAATTGGTCGATATAAACAAGCTCGCCGTCTTTATCTTTATACTTCCAGAATCTCCAGCCATTCATTGTTTTTTTCTTTGTAACCGAAATCCCGGCCATTGATGGTGAATCGAACAGTTGCCCCGACGGAACCATTTTAATTACCCCGCTTGGCAAAACTTTTGCTTTGTAGTTTTTGCCTTTATATGAACAATATATCCTTTGATATCCCCTCAATAATCCTTTCAGCGGCCGCTCGCCTTTGCGCTTTGTTTTTTCTTTTTTCTTGCTCTTTTTCTCGAAAGAAGATGTTCCCTCAAATATTGTTTCGATTTCTTCTCGGCTTTTATTTGCGACTCGTTTTCTCAGGATTGGCAACAGGTTCTTGGAATTTTTAAGTTTTCCTTTTATAGTATTTCCTGCCGGATATGCAATCCTCAAAAGCAACGACTCAAGCTCTTTAATATGACCTGCTTTTCTTATTATATAAAGGCTGAAATGCGTCCATTTACCCTTATGCCTGTTACTTAGATGGTGTTTGATTCTGCTCTTGAGATTACCTGCCAGCCCCACATAGTATAGTTTGTCTTTTCGGTATAGTGCATAAAGTCCCTGATACCCTCTAATCATATCCGTGATTTCTTTTTGGTACCTGTCGAATATCTGGGCACTTACCTTTTCGACATACCCCGCCACTATCGCTCGTGTCTTGTTTTTCCTCTTGCCCGTCATTTATTTGCTCCTCCTTTTTGTGAATTCCGCGAATCCTTTCGCCATAACATAGGATGGCAAAGACAGATCAAAGATGTTTCTTTAATAATTCGCTGATAGTATTTATTCCAAGCTCTAAAACATTTTTTTTCAAGTCTTTATAATGTTCTGAACTATGAATTGGCTCGTCAACTTTTCTTTCCCCTTCAAGTAAAGTAATGATGTTCAGATCAACATCAAAGTATGACATTATCGTATGAGAAGAATGGCTACCATAAGTGATTTTATTTTTAGGATTACTATAATCGCCTGTCAACTGGCTTTCTAATTGAAGCAACACACAGTCTATTTTTGGCATTATGCTTTTTAGCAAAGTAAAATCGACCATTATTCTTTTCAACATCGCATTTTCTGTATACGCCTTACACTCAATCCCCATTACCATTTTCTTGTTTATCGAAACATGAACATCCGTTCTCAATACGTAGTAATAATCAGAAATATTCTTACGTATATATTCACGAACTTCTTTGTGTTTTAGTCTGTCGATGTAAGGCTTATTGATTGGAATTTTAAAAGTCTGCTTCTCCAATGATAATCTTGTGGGTTTTCCTTTAAGATTTTGCCAAGCAATTGCCACCATGTGTTTTGCAATACTTTCAACGAGTTTACCTTTTCCTGCACGAATTACACCACCAAAAGCTCTTTCTTCATCATTGTCAGCCTCTGCTTCAATACCTTTAACAAGAATCTCATAGGCTTTCACGATTTCATCTACGCTATACGGCATTGTTTTTTCTCACCACAAAATTGAACTTAAACGAGTTTCTGCTTTTTCGCAGTACTTTTTGGAAATATCAATTCCTATGTATTTTCGACCAGTCATTTTTGCGACAAATGTTGTTGTTCCCACTCCGTTAAATGGGTCTAATACAACATCTTTCTGGAAACTAAATAATTTCAAAACTCTTGTCGCTAATTCTTCAGGAAACATAGCTGGGTGTTTATAATCTTTCATGTTCCTTTCTGGTGCAATAGACCATTTGCCAACAACCCATTTTTTGAATTCATCTGCTACAATGTCGACGTCTTCGGCGCGTCCCTCTTTTTTGAGTGTGCCTTTGCAGAAAATCTCCAGAAACTCCCAAGTATATTTCAGATAAGGGTTGCTCGGACTTTTCCAACTTCCCCACGCAGTATATTTACAGTTGTAATTATTTTTCTCCCAAAGTATTTCCCCCTTCCAAATTAGTTTCCGGTTGATAAAGAAATTACTTATGATGTGATGGCTGGGAATATAATCGGAAAATAGCGGTTGTATATTTACTATTATTCTGCCACCAAATTTGAGTATCCTGATACATTCATCAAATACTTTGAAGAGCTTCTCAAAGTAATCTTCCCAGAAATGGTCGTCAGCATTTTTCTCATAATCAAGGCCAAAGTTGTAAGGTGGTGAAGTAAAAATTAAATCTACGGAATTTTTCGGAAGCTCTTTAAGAATCGTCTCGCTATCACCACAGATGATCCTATTCAAGTATTTATCGGGGACAGCATTAACAACCGTATTTGCAAAACCATTATCACGAGTGTAATAATATTGCCCTCTCTTTTTTTCCTTCTGCCCTCTGTTTTTCACTTTCCTTTCTTTATTATAATCGACATAATTTCTTTTTCGCCCTTTGATGCCATAGCTCTTTACGGCTTCAATCTTATCTACGGCCTGTCCAAGTAATTGGCTTTTTGTTTGGCTATCAATACGAGAACATTTGTCCTTTAGAGAATCGACGTTAATCTCCTTAAGACAGATAACCAAAGAATTGTTCTTCTTCACAATTCTGACCTCGTCTTCGTTAAAAGTTTGGTTAAATAGTTCGACAGCTTGTCTGTCGCTTGTTGTTATATCTGAAAAAGTGGTTAAGTCTAAAAATTTATACATTTATTAGCCTTTGTTTTTTAACCTTTGACCTTACATTCTCTACCATTCTCACCTTTTTGTCAAAACCAACCTTTCCCCATTTTACCCGCAATCTTAAAACCCGCAAACCCCAAAATCCAGAAATTTGGCCTTTTCGCGGTGCCGAAGGAAAACAACTCACCTGATAAATCGGGGGAACATATTAACCCCCAACATAAAGTTGGGAGCTTCTGGAACCCGCCATACAAACGGCGGGTAAACCCCTTGCAGTGCAAGGGGCTAACAATAATTAAATAACTGGATCCCCGACAAAGGCATTCGGGGACAGGCAGGCAGGGCAGGCAAATTCGTCGCTCGTCGCTTGTGATCCGTCGCTCGGATGCGTATCTCGTGAAGCGTGAAGGGCCTGAACGGTCATAAATGGTAAAACTGAGGAAATTGCCGGCCTACAGACAAAAGTGTTGACCAGAGAGGGACTAATCAGGATAATTAAATTTTTATGTGTATTCAGGCGACCCGCCTTCGCTAAGGCTACGGTGGGCAGGCCCGCTATGGCGGGCGTAGAACGGTGTTGAGTTTGTATAGTAACTCGCCTCGCTTGCGCTGCGGCGCAGGGGCAGCAGGCTCGCCTCGATTTGGCGCAGCGGGCAGGATAAATGTTTATGTCTATAAGTAAGACCGAGAAAACCGGCTTTGACAAGACCGCTCAAAGACGAAAAGATAGGGCAACTGAAATAGCAAACACCTTCGAATGGCTGATAGTTGCTTTTGTACTGGCTTTTGTCTTCAGGGCTTTTATAATGGAGGCATTCCGCATACCTACCGGCAGTATGGCCGA
>CAZOQJ010000071.1:0-12219 GCA_964581905.1 uncultured Pirellulales bacterium | reverse complement strand
CGACAAGTAACACGGCGACATATTTATTTTTCATAAACGGTATGCCGAATGTCTCGCCAAAAAGTTCGTTGCACAAGTAGCGGGTAATCCTGGTCGCCGTATCGAGGGTTGTCATGATAAACGTCTTGAGCATAGTTATGCCTATAAGTGCTCCGAGGCCGCCGAAAAAGACCTTTGTAAGTTGCCCGTATCCGGCCCCGAAAGCTTTTATCCAGCCTTCCTCTTTGAAAAGCGTTTGGTATACGAGGCCTTCCATTCCGTCAGGGGCATGCTTCCAGTACAGGCCTGCCGAGACTGCTATAACAGCCATAACTGCAAGCGCGCTTTCCATAATCATAGCCCCATAGCCGATAACGCGGGCGTCACGCATGCGAGGAAGCTGTTTTGACGTGGTACCGCTTGCGACCAAACTATGAAAGCCGGAAATGGCGCCACATGCGATGGTGACAAACAACATCGGCCACATCCAACCTTTGCTGGTGGAAAAAGAGATAGCCATGGGGGCTGTCATATCCGGCCTGGTAATAATGATTCCCAAAAGTCCGAGGAACATGCCCAGATATAGCATTGCACCGGCAAGGTGGTCTCTTGGTTGAAGGAGCAGGGTTACAGGTGTTACGGATGCAATCATACCGTAGATAAGCAGTATTACAGTCCACCATTTTTCAGCGTTTTTCACAGGCAGTTCAATTGGAAGATAGTACCCGGCAACAATCAGCCCAAACAATAATACTACTCCAATTACCGAGCATACCAATATGTTCACCTGCATACGATACATCAGGACCCCGACGAAAACAGCGACGAGTATAAGCCCGAAGGTGGGAATAACAACCTCAGGGGTAGTTGTCAGGGTTTTGCCTGCCACTGCGGCGAAGACCGCAACCACGAGGATAAGAGATAGAAAGGCGAATATACTAAAGAGGATTTTGCTTGTTTTTCCCATTACAGATTCTGTAACAGTGGTGATTGACTTACCCTTGTGTCGGACTGACAGCACAAGTGCCGTGAAGTCGTGTACCGCTCCGAAGAAAACTCCGCCGGCAACAATCCAGATGACGGCTGGCAGCCACCCCCAGTACAGGCACGCTATTACAGGGCCTAATACTGGTGCAGCGCCTGCGATAGAGGCAAAATGATGCCCAAACAGGATAGTCCAGTGTTTGGCTGGAACATAGTCAACTCCATCGTTCATTTCAACGGAAGGCGGAATTTCGCTATCATCAAGCCCTATCCATTGTTTAACCTTTCGGCTGTAGAAAAGGTACCCCAATAGCAGCAAAAAAAACGCGATTCCTGCAACGAGCAGAGAATTCATTTCATGGGCTCCTTCGTAATATTCACGCTGATTATCGTCTTCTATGCGGCCGGGCCAGTAACTTTATCGGCACTTCTTGTATCGGCAAAAGCCCTCGTAGTTTGCCAATAATGAATCTACGATAATTTTCTTCGAACAGTTCCGGCTTATTTACGAACATAAGTATCGTAATCGGTCTTGTCGCAATCTGAGTGGCGTAGTAAATCTTCGGCAGGCCGGTTTTGTGCTTGGCTGAACCTGCCTTTTCCTGTTTTATGATTTCAAACGCCTTGTTCAATTTCACCGTAGGTATCTGCGTCGTTGTCTGTTTGAAAATTTCGGCTGCCAAATCCAAAACGCTCTGAATATTTTTTGAATCGGTTGCAGTCGTAAAAGCAATCGGTGCATATCTTAAGCCGGTCAGCACCTTTGTCAAATACTGCTCGTAGTCACCGGTGACTGCTTTCTCCTTTGCAAGGTCCCATTTGTTTACAACTATAATGCAGCTTTTATATTCTTCGGCGATGAACTTGGCTATTTTTTTATCGACCTGCGAAATCGGCACCGTGGCATCAATCAAAAGCAGCACCACATCAGCCCGCTGTATCGAATGTGTCGCTCGAACGTAACCGTAAAATTCAATACTGTCGGCTATCTTGCTCTTTTTTCTTATTCCCGCTGTATCAATAACGATAATGGTCTTACCGTCTTTTTCGAACCGCACATCCACTGCATCTCTGGTCGTGCCCGGCGTCTCGCTGACAATGACTCTTTCGGAGCCGACCATGGCATTTACAAGGGTGCTTTTGCCGGCATTTCGCTTGCCTACTATCGCGAGCTTCATAGCTGGCTCTGCCGGCCTGGTTGTTTTTATATTTGCAAGTTTTTCAAATATCATGTCCAGCAGAACGTTTTTGTTGAGATTGTTCTTTGCTGAGATGCAGAGAAATTCTCCGAAACCGAGTTTTGTAAATTCACCCGCCGTAGGAAACATCCTGGCCGTATCCGCTTTATTGGCGACACCGATTACATCCAACTCTTCTTTGCGCAATAGCCGTGCTATCTCTTTATCTAACGGCATCAGACCATCACGGATATCCACCATAAATACAACCAAGTTTGCTGATTCGATTGCCTGGCGGATTTGCTGCTCAATATGGTCTCTTAGCTGCTCGTTGTCGAGCAGGCCGTATCCGCCGGTATCGACAAGCTCGAAGTATTTGTCGTTTCGTTCGATGACGGTGCTCACCCGGTCTCTTGTAACGCCCGCTGTCGGCTCGACGATACTTATCCTCTCGCCGGCTAAAGCGTTTAAGAGACTGCTTTTGCCCACATTAGGCCGACCAATTATCGCAACTACAGGTAGTGCCATAAGTTCTTATCAAACCTACCAATCACCAATTACCATTCACTGATTACCGGGTACCAATCCCGATTGTAGCAGATTTGCTGAATAATTTGAAGTGTCGAGGTAGTGTTAGTACTGTTGGTTTAAGAATTTTTGTCAGACGCTTGCCCGCCGTCCGTTTGGCGGGTATTTTTGGCGGATTCGTCTTCATATTGAAATACGGCTTCGATTGGTACGCCGAAAGTTTGAGCTATTCTAAAGGCCAGAGGAAGCGATGGCGCATATTTGCCCTGCTCGATGGCGAGGATAGTCTGGCGGGTCACGCCTGTCTTGTCAGCCAACTGCTGCTGGGTCATCTCACTGTTTTCAAACCGAAATCTGCGAATCTGATTCTTTAACTCATTTGTTGCCATCTTTGCACCTCCGGCCGAATTGAATCAGAATTGCTGTCGAATAAACTATCATAATGATGGGCAGGGCGACAAAGTTGATAAGCGGAAGAGACCATGCGGGGATGCAGACATCTTCTCCAAGAATAAGACGCGGCATTACACTGACAGCGGGTAGTACAATTAATACTGATACAAGTGCAGCCATTGCAGCTCTATTTTCAATCAGCTTGTCGCGTTCGTCTTCGTTGACTTCCCTTGGGCTTTGACGCTTGCATATCCAAACAAGAAACAAAAACATTGCAGCGAACAAGATAATCAGTGGTCCGAACCGGCCAACATACCCTTCAGGCAGTTTCTTTAACACGGCAATCTGAATTACCATATATGCAAGTACCGCAAGCGAAAGCAGCATTATGACTATACATAACAAGGCAATTTTCTGTGTCCGGTTCATGATTTTTCTCCTTTGTTCCTCCAGCCGTATTCCTCAAGCGTTACTATCGATTGTACAAGCATCACTATAATCATACCTCCGAACACCATCGCCGGTAGATATCTAACGGAAATTGTCCCCTTCGGCCCCAGGATAAAAAACGGAATCATAGCAGCAAGGACAAAAAGAAGCCAAAAAATTGAATATGCTGCCAGCGATGCCTTTTTATGAATTGAGAGGTCTCGCTCATCGAGTTCGACTTGTCCCTTTTCCTTCCGGAATAAAACGGGCGAAAGGCCGCAAAGTCCGACAATGCCTATAAATCCAAACCCCGCCGTAGCTCGGTGCAATGGCAGACCAACTCCGAAAGCCAGAACTGCAATTGCTATGCCGCTAAGAGTTAGAGCTGTCAGTACTACGATTAAATTAAACCATGCGATTTTCTGCTGCCTATTCATAAATTTTCCCTTTTAACTGTTATTTGCTTTTTAATATGTAAACTATACTATACATAATGTAAAGGAGACTATACTATATGTCAAGTAAATTTTACAATATTTTGCGAAAAAAATTCTTTCTTTTGGTTGTTTTGTAAAATTTTTCTTATAAGTCTTTTAGCATTAGGTAGTTACGCAAAGTCAGGAGAGATTAAATTTGACAAAAATTTCGAGGAAAGGTTCATTCTGATAGGAATAATTGATTTGGATGGGAAGGTTAATCACGTTGAGCTTGCCCATCGATAAGGATGAGGAAACTGCTGCTCAAATCTGCCAAGTATTTCCGATATAGGTCATATGAAAGTGCTTGAGCTGCAAACAAAGCAGTGTCCATTTTGTGCAGAGACGATTCAGGCCCGTGCTATCAAGTGCCGATTCTGCGGAGAATTTCTTAACAGCAAAAAGGCAAAATCCTTGGAAGCCGGCTCAGAACCGGATTCTCAGGCCAATGAAGATGAAAAAATGGATGATGTAGTTATGTTTGCAGGCAGGCCATCTTTGTTTGGAATGGCTGGCATGGCAGTAAAGGGATTGTTTTTTATTACTTTGGCAGTTCTTGTAATAAAATTTCCACTTGAAACTATGTTGGCCAGCCCCTTGAATCTTCAGCTGACCGAAGTCCAGATTTTGATGTTCGGCCAATACAGGTTTATTGCCGGTATCGGTCTTATTGTCATTGTTGCTCTTATACTGTTGCTCAAGATGGTTTGGCTGAAAATGACCTATTATGAGGTTACATCTGAGAGGATTGAGTGGAGCAGGGGTATTTTAGACCGAAGGGTTGACAATTTGGATATGTTTCGTGTGATTGACCTGAGGATGCGCAGAACTATATTCGACTGTATCTTTGGCATAGGCGCCGTGGCTTTAGTTACAACTGATAAATCAGACCCGGAGTTTGTATTTGAAAAGGTACGCAGTCCCCGCAGGCTCTACGACATTATCAAAAAAGCCAGCCTTGACGCAGACCGGCAGAATCGCGTCATTCACATGGAGTAAACCCCGTTAGTCCTAAGGACTCCGCCGGAAGGCGTCACCAAGCGGACTGCACAGCATCCCTCACGGGATTACGGAGAAAGCTTGAGTGGGGCTTTTACCCCTCCGTTATGTATTTTTCATCCGCCATACGCCTGGGTGACCAAAGGGCGGAGCTTTCTTTCTAACGGGGTAAATTGGTTTATTTAATTTTAGAGTCCTTTAGCGCCTGTTGTTCGTGTT
This sequence comes from uncultured Pirellulales bacterium, assembly GCA_964581905.1. Taxonomy (GTDB): domain Bacteria; phylum Planctomycetota; class Phycisphaerae; order Sedimentisphaerales; family Anaerobacaceae; genus CAZBWE01. The sequence continues at coordinate 7,034 of CAZOQJ010000071.1, read as the reverse complement.
TTAGCAGCTTTGCTTTTGTATTCATTCCTCCGACAGCGCTGAATCCACCGAGTTGACCATCGCTGCGGATTATCCTGTGGCATGGAATAATCAGCGGCAGGGGGTTTTTAGTAAGTGCATTGCCGACAGCTCTGGCGGCTGCTGGTCGGCCCATTTTTTTCGCCAAGCCTGAATAGGTTACTACTTGGCCGAATCTTATACCTCTGCAAGCGGTTAAAACTGAGCTGCAAAAGTTGCTAAGGCCGTCAAGGACTATGGGAATATCCGCAAAGTTTACGTAAGCTCCTTCAAAATAAGCGGTTACCTGTTCCTGGACTGTTTTGAAGAGCCGTTTCTCGAATCGTGGAGCTTCCTGAGTAATTAACAACTGAGATTTGACTCTTTCCGGATTGCTGAGCGGCAGGCAGGTTCGCGACAGACCGTTTTCGGTGCCGGTAAGACCGAAATAACCCCATTTTGTCTTAAAAACCGTGTATTTTATCACTTTTTGCATTTTTACCTGTAATTCGGTGCTAAAAAATTATTCTATAATCAAATTCATTGACTTAAGAGCAAATATTTGTTAAATATAGTGGTTTTTATAAAAAAAGGCCAATCGTAGTTAGCGGCAAAACTTTGTCCGCCGTTTTATTATTTTGATTTTTGAGTTTTGATATATGTCTCTTGAGGAACTAAGAAAACGAATTGATGAGATTGACCATCAGCTTGTGCAGCTGCTCAATGAGCGTGCACGGGTTGTCATAGAGATAGGCAAGCTCAAGGGCAAAACCGACAAACCCGTCTATTCGCCGGACCGGGAAAAAGAGGTCTTTGCTAAACTAATCGAGGCCAATAAGGGGCCGTTGCCGGACAGATGTTTGATAGCCATTTGGCGTGAGCTGATGAGCGGCTCTTTTGTGCTGGAAAGACCTTTACGAATTGGCTATCTGGGTCCTGGCGGCAGTTTCAGCCACACCGCTGCGATGCTGAAGTTCGGCCAGAGTGTCGAATATGAGCCGTTGGCGGATATCAAAAGTATCTTTGATGAAGTCAGTAAGGGCCATTGCGATTTGGGTGTTGTGCCGATTGAGAACACCGCGGGCGGCGGCGTGATAGAGACCCTTGATGCCCTGGTAGATACGGATGTGAAAGTCTGTGCCGAGGTTCAGATGGCGATTCATCATAGTCTTTTGGCAAACTGTTCGCTGGCGGAAATTAAGAAGATTTACTCCAAACCCGAAGTATTCGCCCAGTGCCGGAACTGGCTGAGTGCCACTTTTAAGGATGCGCAGACTGTCTCGGTTGCCTCTACCGCCAAGGCGGCGCAAATGGCTGCTGGTGAGCCGAACGCCGCAGCGATTGGCTCATCGGCTGCTGCGGAGTTGTATGAGCTTACAATTATTTGCGAAAATATCGAGGATATCACTAATAATATAACCAGATTTCTGGTCATCGGCCGGGAAGATGCAAGGCCTACCGGTGAAGATAAAACCGCTATTTTGTTTAGTACCGCTCATAAGGCAGGCGCCCTGGCTGATGTGCTCGACGTTTTCAAGCAGCACGGTATCAATCTGACAAACATAGAATCCAGGCCAAGCAAGAAAAGGCAGTGGGAGTATTATTTCTTCGTGGATTTTATGGGGCACAGGACAGACAAAAATGTTCAGCAGGGGTTTGAAGAGGCCCGTAAGCATTGTTTGCAGCTTTCGGTATTGGGTAGTTTCCCCAGAGCAGTGGAGTTGCTTTAAATGGTGAGCAAAATAAAGCTTGCCCTTCGTTAGGAGTCCTTAGGACTGAGTGTAATCGAAGGGTCGAACCAAATTGGGTTCATGGTTCATCGATGGGCTGTGAACTATGAACTGTTTTTAGGAGAATTTTATGAGAAAGCCATTTGTAGCCGGCAACTGGAAAATGAATACTGATAGTCACAGCAGCGTTGAGCTGGTTGAGTGTATTGCGAAGGATTCTGTGGGGGCAGCAGGAAATAAGGTTACCGTAGCAGTTTGTCCGCCCTTTGTTTATCTGGGGGCTGTGGCTAATGCCCTTCGCTCATCGAACATTGCCGTCGGAGCTCAGGATATGTATTTTGAGTCGAAGGGGGCCTTTACAGGCGAGATAAGCACGTCAATGCTCAAAGATGTTGGCTGTACGTATGTTTTATGTGGGCATTCGGAACGCCGGCACGTAATTGGTGAGACTGATGAGCTGATAAATAAGAAAGTTGCTGCTGCTATTTCTGGCGGGCTTTTGCCGATACTATGTGTAGGTGAGCTTCTTGCCGAACGTGAGGCCTCGCAAACAGAGCAGGTGGTAACTCGGCAGATGAAAAAAGGGCTGGCTGGTTTGGGTGACGAAAAGGTATTAGCGGTCACTGTAGCTTATGAGCCGGTCTGGGCTATCGGAACAGGCCGAACTGCAACGCCGCAGCAAGCCCAGCAAGTGCACGACTTTATACGAAAACTGCTTGCCGAGATGTATAATGACAAGGCAGCACAGCAGATTCGCATTCTTTATGGCGGCTCGGTGAAGCCCGACAGCGCCGCAGATTTGATGCGCCAACGGGATATAGATGGCCTGTTGGTTGGAGGTGCAAGTTTGAATGCGGATGATTTTCTCGCAATAATTGAAGCAGCGGTGTAATCGAAAAAGTTAAGAAGAATAGGCGTTTAGTTTTATTTTGGGGAATGAATATGACTGGTTTTCCATTATTGGCAGCAAGTTTTTTTATAAAGACTATTGCAGTCCTTTTTGTTATTTGCGCGGTGGTATTGGTTTTAGTTATTTTGCTTCAGAAGGGCAAAGGTGGCGGTTTGAGTGCGGCCTTTGCCGGAGGTATGGCAAGTGGAATTTTGGGTTCCAAAACGGGGGATTTTTTGACCTGGGTGACAATAGTATTGGTGAGCATATTTCTGTTTCTTGCGGTTGTGTTGGCTAAGTTTTACAAACCCAGCCTTACCACTGATTTTGACACGGGCCAGCCGGCTCGGCAGGCGCAGCCGGTGGATTCAACAGGCTCACCACAAGTTGAGCAGCCACTGGAAGATATAGAGCAACCAGTGGAGGAAGTTCCTTTTGTCGCTCCAGGTGCCGATGCAAGCTCCTCTGGCGATAGTCAAAATTCACCTGGCGGCTGACCTCATCGTGCGGGAACAAATGCGTGATACGATATCTGCTCCCCGCTTTCGCGGGGGCAGCTGTAGGTATACGCGATATAGTACGAAATGAGAGTATAACGTTATGATAAACAGTATGACCGGATTTGGCGAAGCTGAGGGGCAGGTCAGCGGCGTAAATTATGTTGTTGAAGTTAAGGCCGTTAACAATCGTTACTTCAAGGCCATTGTAAGGCTGCCGGAATCGGTAGCATTTCTTGAGGAGGATATTGAAAAGCTTCTACGAAAGACTTTGTCGCGCGGGACGGTTAATTACGTGCTTCGGCTCAAAGATATGTCAGCCGATGCGTTTTTTAATATCGATGAGGATGCCTTGCGGGCGGTTGTAGAGAAATTGAGCCGGGTCGGGTCTTCGGCTGGCATTAGTGGGACGATTGATATTGGTAGCTTGTTGAGCCTGCCCGGGATTATTCGGCCGGCAGTGCCGGATAAAGGCGAGGCTGAACGCATCAGAAAAAAGGTTTTAGAGATAAACCGGCGGGCCTTAGAGAAGCTGATGCAGATGCGGGCCGCAGAAGGGGCGGCCCTTGAAGCGGACCTCGAAAAATACTGCAAGGCAATACGGAAGGACCTGGAGAGAATACGAGCCAGAAGCGCGTACGTTCTGCAGGGTTATGCTAAGAAGCTAAAGAAAAGGGTAAATGAGTTGCTCGCGGACGCAAAACTCAAATTGGATGAAGAAACACTTGCCAGAGAAGTGGCTGTTTTTGCCGACAGGGCTGATATTTCTGAGGAGCTCGCTCGGCTGGATTCGCATCTAAAGCAGTTTGCTGAAGTCTGTCAGGCAAAGGGCCAACTTGGACGAAGGATGGACTTTATCAGCCAGGAGATGCTCAGAGAAGCAAATACCATTGCAAGTAAGGCCTATGATGCCGAGATTGTCCGCTGTGTACTTGATATAAAGGGTCAGGTTGACCGAATTAAAGAACAAGCTCAGAATGTTGAATGAAAAATAGTCGCAGCATTAACAGAAAGGCAAAGGTGGTGATAATTAGCGGCCCATCCGGGGTTGGAAAGAGCACCATCTGCAAAGAGCTGGTTAGGCGGCTAAAGGATGTTTATCTTAGCGTCTCTGTAACTACAAGGCCGAAGAGTGATGCTGAAGTTGACGGCCGGGATTATTGGTTTATATCAAATGAAGAGTTCCGGCAGAGAATCAACAATGGATTGCTGCTGGAATATGCCGAGGTGTTTGGTCATATGTACGGCACTCCTAAGGACAGGGTTGACGGGGCATTGGCCGCTGGTAAAACTGTTATTTTGGAAATCGATGTGCAGGGAGGCAAACAGGCGAAGGCGGCATATCCGGATGCGGTAATGATTTTTATTTTACCACCGACTCACAAAGAGTTAGCCGAGCGTATAAGCCATAGAGCAAGAGACGGCTCCGAGGCTGCGAAAGAAAGGCTCGAAGAAGCAGATGATGAAATCGCTGCTGCCTGGCAATATTATGATAACATGGTCATAAATGAAGATTTGCAGCAGGCAGCAAAGGAGTGTGTACAGATTATCGAAAGCCAGGAGCGTAAAAAAGTAGAAAGATAAAGATAAGATTTTTAACGAAGTGAGATACGAAAGATGATAGATGAGCTCAAAAGCGAGGAGATAGTCAACAAGATTGGCGGCAGGTTCAAATTAACGGCGCTGGTTCAAAAACGACTATCCGAATTATTGCAGGGCGCTCGGCCCCTGATTGAAGATGTCGAGGGCAAAACGTTGCTTGAGATTGTTGTTCAGGAGATTCTGCGGGACAAAATTGCCGTCGACGATCAAACCGGTCAGATGGCTAAGGAAGACGAATAGTGCAGGACTCTGGTTCCGCGGCCTTCTCTGAAGTTCTATGAGGGACGAGGTACAAATTACAAAATGCTTAAAGGCCTGAATATTTTACTGGGTGTCAGTGGCGGAATTGCTGCGTACAAGGCAGTCGATTTAGCAAGCAAGCTAACCGCTGCTGGTGCCAGTGTGAATACGGTAATGACCGCCGCTGCCTGTGAGCTTGTTGGCCCAAAAAGCTTCGAGGCCGTTACCCAATCGGCGGTTTTTACCGATTTGTGGGTAATGCCCGAAAAATATAAAATCGGCCATATATCCTTGGTTGACCGGGCGGATATTGTAGTTGTGGCACCGGCTACAGCGAACATCATCGGCAAAGTTGCTAACGGAATTTGTGATGACTTGCTCAGCACCATCCTTTGTGCGGCAACGGAACTGATTAAATCGGGGGTAGTGCTTTTAGCGCCCGCTATGAACAATAATATGTGGGCAAATAAAGCTGTGCAGCGCAATGTCAAAACGATAAAGGAAATGGGCCTTAAGTTAATAGGCCCTGTTAAAGGCCGGCTTGCCTGTGGAACTGAGGGCATCGGCAGAATGGCCGAACCGCAGGATATCATCAAGGCAATCGAAAAAATCGCTCCGAAAATCAAAAAGCGCAAATCTTAGAGTATTAGGTGTGAAGCGTAGGATAAAATACGCTTTGCGAGATACGAGATGCGAATTTTAATCACAGCAGGAGGTACGCGGGAATACATTGACCCTGTCCGCTTTATTGCCAATGCAAGCAGCGGAAAAATGGGTTACGCGTTTGCTCGTGCTGCGCTTAAAGCCGGCCACAAAGTAGCACTTATCAGCGCATCTGATTTACAGCCGCCTGTAGGAGTAGATTTTGTGGGCGTCGATAGTGCTTCGGAGATGTTTAATGCGGTTAAGAAGCACTTTCCTCAATGCGATTGCCTTATCATGGCTGCTGCCGTGGCTGATTACACACTTGCTCGACCGGCCAAAACTAAAATTGAAAGGACAGGCAAATCTTTAACTATCAAGCTAAAACCCACACCTGACATTCTAAAGTGGGCGGGAAAACACAAAAACGAGCCACGCCTGTCCGCCGTAGCTTCAGCGAAGGCGGAAGCCACGGGCCACGGGCCACGGATTATTGTTGGTTTTGCTCTGGCGGACAAGAAGCTTCGCCGAAATGCTGAGAAGAAATTGAAAGAAAAGAATCTTGATATGATTATCGCCAACACGCCGGATGCAATCGGCTCTGACAAATCAACCGTTCACATAAAAACACCAGGCGGCAAATGGCTAAAACTTACGAACACGACCAAGACTACAATCGCCAAAAGAATTATTGATTTGCTAGCTTGCTCGTCTCGGCGAAGGCTCACCGAGCCGTAGCGGGGCTAATTTTTTATGCCGAGGTCATCTTTTGTGAGGATGGATTCGAATTTGTAGCCGGCGCCTGTGATATTTTCTTCGGCTCCCTGTTTGCGGTCGATGACGCAAACGATTTTTTTGACCTTTGCGCCTGTTTCGGCAATGACTTTTGCCGCTTCGAGAACTTGCCCGCCCGTAGTGGCAATATCCTCTACTAACAGAACTATATCTGTCTTATTCAAGACGCCCTCAATCAGTTTTCCCGTTCCATAGCTCTTTTTACTGTTGCGAATAATAATCCAGTTTTTGCCGGTTTGCATAGCAGTAGCCGCCGCCAGTGCCACACCGCCTAATTCAGCACCGGCTATTAAGGTAACATCGGAAGTTACGTGTTTGGCAAATTCTTCACCGAGGGCCTTTAGAATATCCGGGTGGGTCTCGAAAAGATATTTATCGAGGTAGTATTTGCTTCGCTTGCCGCTGCGAAGCACGAAGTCGCCTTCCAGATACGCTGTTTCTTTTATCCGCTTTATGAGTTCTTCTCTGTTCATGCCTCGCTTTTCACCATTAAGCTTAGACGTCAAGCTCCACTTTTCGGCTTAGGTTTTTTCGGTATCCTCTGCGAATTGGCTCGACGATATTTTTTATAAATTCATCGACCTGTTTTGGCGCCCGGCCGACGTAATTTTTCGGGTCTAATACTTTCTCGAAGTTGACTTT
>CAZOQJ010000070.1:0-12462 GCA_964581905.1 uncultured Pirellulales bacterium | reverse complement strand
AACCGCCTTTTTGATTCGCTATTGCTATTGTTTTCATATCTTTATACCGTAAACTCGTGGCCCCTGTCCTTGCTTTCGCCTGAAAGCACAGGCGGGGCGTTTCTATCTGTCCTGCTTCTTGGCAAAAACCGCCACGCTTAAACTTGCCCGATGCTCCGATTTATCCCGTGTTCTTGAGCGTGTGACTGTGAACTCATCTACGAAAATAACCGGTCGGTGCCGTTCCAAGGTATTTAGGAAAATAACAAACTGATTGAACTGGCCGGTGAAGCTGATATCAATATGACTCTCACCTACGTATGCACAATCAGGTATCTCTGAGATTGCGTTCTGGCCTTTAGCTTCTATACTAAACGTTCCTATGTTTTGCTCGCGGGCTATTTTGCCGATATCGAATGTTAGATTTGCCAAATCCTCGAAATTAACAACAAAATCCCCCAACTTGTTTCGCAGCTCCTCAATTTGTTTCTGCAACTGGATTTTAGTTCCCTCCTCAGCTGCTTTTAGTGCAGATTGATACTGCCGCTCGATTTTGACAAGGTCGTCTTCAGTATTTTTTTTGCTTTTGCTTTGTGGCACCAGCACAAGCATATATACAAGGAAAAGCAGTATTAAGCAACCTGCCCATATTAAAGCCACTGTCGTAAGGTTTTTTTTGTAAATCAGCTTCATAAAAAGGCCTGTTACATTTCCGGCTTAAAGACGCAATCTATCTCGTAAGAAATAACATCTTTGCTCTCAATCCTGGCAGACTTCTGCGAAACTCTAATGTTTTCGAGCTTCGGACCGAGCACAGACGATGACCAAAGACGATTCCGAAACTCTCTAACCGCTTCGCCACAGTCGGTTCGAGAGCTTCCGTAAACACTCATGTGCAACGTTCTTATAGGGATAGTGATATCAACCATCGTTTTGGGGTTATCTTTTTGAGGAACCTTCCTTCTTACAGAACTTTGTGCTATACTAAGCTTCTCCAATACCACCGAATCGGGTATATTCTGTACCAGTGTCTCCAAAATAGGCGACCATTGAGCATGTCTGCCGATAGAAGACTTAACTTCCGACAGGCAGCCGCTGTAAATGATTTTTTCTTTTTCGATTGTTTTTTGTAGCTTTACAGCATCCGACAATTTGCTGACCTTTGCTTCATAATTAACTATATCATTCTTCTTTATGGATATGATGATACTGTTGCGCAGATAAAAGCTGATCATTGCAATTGCTATAATAATAGGCACAGCAAGAGCTACAGAGGCAATAACTATGCCTTCCGGCCTGCTCTTTGTCGGAATCCCCTGTCCCTTTAACAAATCTATCGTGAACATATCAGACGGTCCTCATAGCCAATCCGGCTGCTACAGCTAAAGCCGGGCCGCTTTTTTGAAGAACATTTTTTTGCAGAATCCCCCGATGGTCGTAGCCCGTATTGCAGCGTATCTTGTCAAACGGATTCCACAGTACAGCTTCTGCCGGCAGCTGGCTGTTTAATATCTCAACAAATTCCTTGGCCAAAGCAAAACCGCCGCAGACATATATCTTCTCGGCAAGGGTTGTTTTTTCCTGAGCCGTGTAATAGCGCAGTGTTTTAGTAACATCAGCAGTTAATTTCCAACAGGCTTTTTCCAAACTATCGTGAAGCTCTAATTGGGCTTCGGCTGAATTGCCGAACAAAGCTTTTTTGACGGTCTCTGTTGACACATTTTTTTCGTTGGAGATTTCTTCTATAATGTCATTGCCGGCATAGGACACATCGCGGATAAAAGGCCAGTTGTTGTTGCCTATGATTGCCAGATTTGTGTAAGAGCTTCCAACGTTCAAAACAGAAGTTGGTCGACCAGTCTCACGTCTTTCACACGCATTGAAGCAATTCAAAAGTGCCAATCCATCTATATCCACCAGAACACAATCGAGGAAAGCCCCTTGAAGCAGTCGGAGCTTATTGTTTATTATGGCGTTTGTCGCTGCTACTAAAACCCCGTTTGTTTCGTTATCCACGACAGGTACTAACTGATAGTCAACGGTTCCATCTTTCATATTAAAAGGGCAGGATTGTGTTGCTTCGAGCATTACCGCTGATTCTATTTCTTCCGTCGGCAATAAAGGAAACCTAAAATCTCGCACAGCAACTTGTGGGCCGCATACGCTGCAAACAGCCAGCTTCGTCTGAATCTGAGCAAACTCAAGACATTCCTGAACTGCCTTGATGGTGTTTATTTCTCTTAGCTCACTACTACCTTTGTTTAAATCATCGTCACCTTTTACAGTCGCAATATCGGCAACAGCCGCTGCCGTTACCGCGTAGCTGCCATTGTCTTTTCGCAAGCGTATCATCTTGACCGCAGATGAACCGATATCCAAGCCAAAGACTTCGGTTGGTCTCAAATTGAGCATTCGTTCCAAATCCATTTCCCTATATCATCCTCTTTTATACGCCCTACTGAGCGCAAAACGCAGCGTGCTTTATACATCAGGTGTATTCATCGGCTCAATTGTGGAGCTGTATTACTTAGAAATTATAATATGTGGGTTTTACAGACCTTTAGGCGTGCTTTTGCGATGTTAGGTCTTATAAATAACGTCCCCCCCGTGCTTTCTTGCGAAAGCAAGAACGGGGGGCATGTGATTTGCTTAATCTGTTCCTGGTGAACTTGTCCGCCAGCCGTTCTCCCGTAAGGGATGCCTTATGGCAGGCGGATTATGGCCGATAGTCGTGCCAGCCGGCTGGGGCAGAAACGTATTTGCCCTGCAGCCAGATATCACCCGGTAAAATGCCTAAGAGAACTCTTTCATCAAAATAATATCGTTTATAAAAACCATCATAACCAATTAATCCGACAACGCCTCGGCAGCGTTCCACGATAGAACCCCGGACATACAAGTAGTCCCCCGCTGTGTCTTGGTCGCTGCCGGGCCATTCCTTTCTACCGCCGTAGGTCGTCCCCCAGTATGATCTTTGAACATTTTCAGCACCCCATCCTCCGCCGCCTATCACCATCGTGGCCTCTACTTCCACCGGGTCCGGCAAATGCCTTTTATATTCTGCGCCACCATCCCATCGCCCAATTGGCTTATAGTCCCAGCCGTTAGGTTCTGATGGTAGACCAGGGTAATAATTCGGGCTCCCTGTTCCGGTTTGTTCGGATATCCCGGGGTCAATAACCTTGACTACACCCTGCGCAATCAAACCCAGAATGTTGGGGTTGGGGGTATCCTTATCAGGCATACCATTACTGTCGCGGGGATAGTAGGTGCCGGAGTCATCGTCATTAGAGACCCTGATGCAATCAGCGAGCCAGATATTACCCGTTGCGACAACGGTGATTTTGCCCTGTACCATCATATCGGGGCTGATGCTGCTGCTGCCTCCGATGACAACATCGCCATCAACGAAAATCTGGCCGGCCGGCTCAGATTCGATGCCGCCAAATGATTGCGTAACGTAGGTATCCGTAATGTTAACTTTGGTCTGCGGTTCGCTGTCAGCGGTGTAGTGGTAGGCGTAAATATCGTATCGTTCGGATTGTGTCCCATTAGTACCGGGTATGATTTTAAAATCGTATGTTTTGCCGTTCTTATTTCGCTGATAACCAAGAACTGTACAGTTATTGGTTATCTGTACTTTACCGATACCACCTTCGACAAAAAACTCTATCTGAACAGCAGAATGACGACGCTCAGGTGGTCCAACCGGTGCGTTCGCAACAGGTTTTTTTCCGGTATCATCTGAAAAATTATAATCTGAATCGGTGAATGTCCGGAAACGGTCGACCTTCATCTGCACGGCACTTTCATCAGTTATCTTGCTGTCAGGCTGGTCAAAACAAATACCGCCCTCAAAAAGGGCCATTATAGAACTGGGATACTTACTACCCTTTAATTCACCCATAGCTACTTCTCGTAAAAATCGCGGGTTGCCTCCCATCGTTATATAGATGTCTCTTTCATCGGGACTATCATCGAGCTTGTTAATATGTATGGGTATATCGATTATTTCACCGCTTGTAAAGCTTACCGGAGCGGTGCTGGTACCACCAGTTGGAACTCTACACTGTCCCATATCCCAGCCGCTTATTGCCTGAATAACATAGGCATCCACCGTCCTGTTGAATACACCGCTATGGCCGTTGGATATGACCCTGTAAACAGGGCGAGAACCAACAAATACAAAGCCCTTGATTTGATAGTCGAAAGAGCCGCCTGGTAAACTCCCCCCATCGCTCACCCCTGAAGAACCCAGGGCACTTTGTATATCCAACTGCTTACCCATCCAGAAGATTGCCCTTTCATAACCGGCTTCAGCAGCCAGCATTGCGGCCGCTTCATTTTTCAGCTGCGCAGCTTTGTGCCTGACACCGTAGGCAACGCTCAACATCCCCAGTCCCAGGACAGACAGAATAACTATGGTAACAGCAACCAGAACAAGTACAGAACCACACCGCCTCCGGCGGAATTTCGAATTTCGACTTTCGACTTTCGACTTTTTATGAGCTGGATATTGTTTGATTTTTGTTCTCATTACCTCGGCCACTCATTTCGCATTAGTGTCGCCGTCATCACCTTGATAGTCTCGCCATCTTCAGGGTCTGTTATGTTAATATTAATCCTAACACATCCACCCTTGTTTGCACTATTAGGACTGTGGCTGAAAGCGCCATCATCACTATCAGTGGTAACATTCTCGGCAAGAACCTTGGTCATTGTAGGGTTATTCTTTGTGCCTCCGCCTAGCGGCACAGCACCGGGCGGATATGGGCCGTAGTCAACCTTTAATTCATCACCGTCAAGATAAAAAAGTGCGTAAGCCGTCGCTGTCTTTTCTACATTCATTAAGTCGTGAGTGTCATCCTCGTCGAGCTCAACATCCCAATACCTGAATTCCACTGCATCACCGGAAACCACTTCCTCCTGATTCGTACCTGTAGGCTGAGCAGGCGTAAAATTGCTGCTGGTTACATCATAGATTACATAATCACATCTGTTGGATTTCCTGCCCACACTGCCAAATACGAGCATAACCGCCTCGGCGTCCTGTTTTATTTTCTTGTTGGCGGTTTCATACGTCCGCTGCCAGGCTCGCTGGCCACCAACAACCACGACACCAACCGTTAGTAACAGTATCAGTGCAAGGACCATAGTCACAGTCAGCTCAATTAATGTAAACCCCGTTAGTCCTATGGACTCCTTGCGGAGAAAGCCTGCCTGCCGTTTGGCGGGGTCAAATTCCAATCCATTCTCCGCCCCTTGGGGGCTGCGAAGGATGAAATGTTTCATTTCTAACGGGGTAAACCCGCCACGCCGCCCGGTGGGCGGAATTTCGAATTTCATCCTCTGCCGCATTTCACATTTCCTAATTTTTAGCTACCTGCGTGTTACATAAGTAGTCAGGATAACAGGCGGAATATACTCCGATTCATCCGCATTTTCGGAAGTCCCAACAAATCTTACTGTAACGGAAAGCTCCCTCAGTGTTACTTTAGCTATTGTGTCGGAATCAACGTCTTCCCACTGGAGCATAACCTGCATCGGTACGTTATCAACTGTGATAGCATAGACCGCATTATTCAGAGGATTAGCTGCTCCAACTTCCTCCCCTTCACTCCAGTAAGCAGGTATCGATAATGCCGATGAAAAGCCCAGACCTAAAGAAGACGGATTATAACTCGTTGAGCCACCGGTACTTTTCCAGTCTTCCAGCAGTAACTGCGCGGTGCGTGTACCGATTATTTCCGCACGGGCTATTCGGGAGTGTCTGGCTGCATAATACTGGTAACCCACTCCGCCTAAAGTGGCTATGGCCAAAATGGTCATAGCCACCACTACTTCAGTTAGAGAAACTGCGTTTGCGAACCTGGGATGCTTAAATGCCATACCCTGCCTCCCTACTCGCACTTCAATGTCTAAATCTACTCGTGCTACGTAGCCCCTGCGTCTTGCTGTCGCTTGCCCCTGCGTCTCCCGACACAAGTCGAGGCAGCGGGCAAGACAGCAGCAGGGACAGAGTAGCAAACGAAAAAAGGGGAAGCTGACTGCCACCCCCTCCCATCACACTTTGCCCTTACGGAGTCCAAGTACCCTGTTCATCCAGCGTAACCGTCGGAGGATTCAAAGCGCTGTTCGTAGCCGAGACTGTAAATGTCAAAGAGACCGACTGGTTGGGATCATACTGTAAATCACTAATGGTAAACATGCTGCTGTCGAAGTAAGTACCATCCAGGTCAGACGCTATGAATCCCAGCTCCGATCCCCAACTTGCGAATAAACCAGGAGTAGGGGCTGAATCCGTCTCAGCACAATAGGCCCTTATCCCCGTTCCAATGGTTCCCATCATTGCCTTTCCTTCCGACCACTTGGCTGAATCGATTCGGCCTCGCATAATCGGAATCGCCACTGCTGCAAGGATCGAGACGATGAGAATCACGACCATCAGCTCAATCAATGTGAAACCTTTTCTCTTTTTCATTTTGCTTCTCCTAAAAAATGTTTCAAAATTGCTTCTCTATCTACGAAACCTGTGCCCACAAAAATGTGCGGCAGATTTTACCTCGGTTTGCCAAGTTACCTATATTACCACAATCGGTCGAAGCCGTCAACAACTTTATTACATTTATTTTCAAGATTTGTCCTTACTTCTTTACACCCGATATGCTGAAAATCGGCATATACAGCGCAAGAACTACCACCAATACAATCGCCCCAACCGTTACAATCATTATGGGCTCGAGCAAGGCCAGCGAAGCAGTTACGGTAGCATCAACCTTTCGCTCGTAGTAATCACTGGTTCTGTCGAGTACATGGGGAAGGGAGCCGCTTTCTTCGCCGACCTGTATCATTTTAATAACCATATTAGGGAAAAATCCAGCTACAGTCATACCCGAAGCGATATTTGAGCCACTGACAATATGCTCTCTGGTGCGTATTACAGCCGACCTTATAACATCGTTATTGGTCATTGTCGCGAGGATATCGAGCACCTCAAGCACCGAAACACCGGCAATAAGCAACGTTGCCATCGTTCTGCAAAACATCGCAACAAAGGCCTGGCTGAATATCTTACCGAGCAAAGGTATACTCAGAGCAATTCTGCTGAATAAATAGTGCCCTTTTCTTGTCTTAGTGTAGGCTAAAACCATGAAAATAGTTATCAATAATAATGTGCCGACGATGAACGCGAGGTTGAAGCGAACCACATCATATACATTCATAAATCCTTGCGTAAAAGCAGGCAGTTTCCCGCCGATTTGGTCAAATATGACGCGAAATCTCGGAATAATAAAAGCCATTATGAATATCACTATTAGAATGATAAATGTGAACACAAAGACAGGATAAGCAATTGCAGATTTGACTTTTTTCGCCAATTTATCGCGATTGTCGAGATATTCTGCCAATCTGCGTAGCGCCAACGGAAGCGTACCGCCGGTTTCTCCAGCCAAAATCATCGCGCAGAATAACTGGTTGAAAACCTTCGGAGATTCAGAAACACTGTCCGAGAAAGGCATTCCTTTTTTCATCTTTTCTGAGACCTGTTTCAGAACGTGCTGAAGCTGGAGGTTTTCTATATCCTCGGCTATGGTATCTAAAGCAATGGTAATTGAAATTCCTCCCTCTAACATCGTAGTCAACTGCCAGCAAAACGCTGCAAGGTCTGCTGACTTGATGCGTTTTTTGCGAGCTGTTCGCCGAACATGTTTGATATCCACGAATACCTCATCGATAGAAATAGGAGTGAGCCCTTTTTCACGAAGCCAGGCAAGCACATCATTTGGGTAGGCTGCCTCCATGAAACCTTCCTTCCGTACCCCTGATATATCCCGAGCAATATATTTATAGCTTATCATTTATCACACCTATTCGTTGCGCGGATATCGCTAAAAATTCTTCATACACAACACGGCTTCCGCCTTCGCTGATTCAGCCTTCGTCCCTTAGGGACTATGGTGAAGCAGGCAGCTACGTCGGACAAGCATACGACAAACAACATCGGCGTCCACAAAGACCAAGTTTAGCAAAAAGTCAGCTTATAGCTTTACCCCACCCATCCGGCTACGGCTCGGCGCTTCGCCGAGACGAGTGCTGTATGGGCGGGGCTATTTCACTCCTGTATTTTTACACTTTCTGCAAATGTCACCCCAAGAACATCCTCCGCTGTAGTTAAACCTTGCAGGATCTTGCTTACGCCACTTTCAAGTAGGCCGCCGTAATCTTTTTTACGTGCCATGTTTCTTATCTCCGCCTCACTGGCGCCGGCAACAAGCTTTTCCCGCATGTCGTTGTCCACAAGTAAAAACTCAAATATTGGCAATCTACCCAGATAACCTGTGCCCCCACAGCTTTTACAGCCTCGACCGTGGTAAAAGACAGTATCCTCTGCCTGCTCAGGGCTGATGTTCAAACGCCTAAGAACCTGCTCATTTAAGGTTATCGGCTCTTTGCAGCGGTCACAAATTTTCCTTACTAATCGCTGAGCCACGATTAAATTCAGCGTAGAGGCCAGCAGATAACGGTCAATACCCATAAATACCAATCTGCTTATCGCGCTTGGAGCATCATTGGTGTGGAATGTGCTCAAAACCAGATGGCCAGTTAAAGATGCTTTTATCGCAATTTCGACCGTTTCTTTATCGCGAATTTCACCTATTAAAATTATATCCGGGTCCTGCCTTAATATCGCCCGCAGGCACCTTGCAAAGTCAAGGTCGATTTCAGGCTTGACCTGAATCTGGTTAATCCCCCCAAGACGATATTCGACGGGGTCTTCGACAGTTGTGATGTTTTTCCTCGGGTCCCTTAAGTAATTTAACGCCGAGTATAGCGTGGTACTTTTGCCACTGCCGGTCGGGCCCGTGACAATTATGATGCCGTGCGGCTGAGACAACATCGTCTTGAACTCTTCAAGAAGTTCAGGTTCAAAACCGAGGATGTCTAAGTCATGGTTTACCGCTGCAGCATCCAAAATTCGCATCACGACTTTCTCGCCGTATATCGTAGGTATTACTGACACCCGGACATCTATATCTCTGCCGGAGACTTTCATCGTAAATCTGCCGTCCTGAGGTAATCTACGCTCGGCAATATCCATATTAGAGAGAATCTTAATCCTGGCAGCCACCGCTGCCTGCATCCTTTTAGCCGGCGGAACCATATCACGAAGTATACCATCAATTCGCATGCGAATTGTCATGGTTTTTTTCTGAGGCTCGATATGAATGTCGCTTGCTCTGCTTTTGACAGCCTGGCTTAACAGCAAGTCAACGAAACGAATCACAGGCGGTTTGCTTGCAGCTATTTCACTGTTAAGAGCCGATTCTGTACCATCTTCTCCAAATGCACCATCTTCTTCCTCTTCTCCATCAATTTCGAGCTCTACCAAGTCACGAAGCTGCTGTTCTTCCACATCGGAACCATGATAAATCAACTCTATCGCCCTGCGGATTTCATGGGGTGAGCTTATTGCTATTTTAACCTGACGCTTCATTTTCAGCGTGATTGTATCTATTGCAATAACATTAAGCGGGTCAGCCATCACAACGGTAATTATGTTGTCTGTCTCACCGACGGCTATAAGGCAAAATCGCCTGGAGATGCTTTCAGGTAATTTCCGAGCAATGCTCACATCCACTTTGTCAACGTCATCGAGAGGAATGTATTCCATCGACAGATGTTCAGCTAACGCGAGCGTAACATCCTCGCGATTGAGCATTTTGAGTCGAAGCAGCACCTCACCAAGTCGGCCGCCCTGCTCACGCTGCTCCTCGAGCACTTCGGCCAATTTCTCCTCGCTTAACAAACCTTTAGAGACAAGCAGCTCGCCAAAAAGAGGATTGCCCTCCGCCTTAGAAATGTTAGGGATAGATTGTATAGAATCCATTCCTTCACCTCCACCTTATAATCAACACTGTTATTAACTCAGGTCTTAAACCTGATAAATCATAATAGTCAAGCACTGAGCGCCCTACTTAACTCTAACAAGGGTAAGAAGCTAAAATGAGGTGTGTAGCTTCACCCTTCTCTCGATTTTCTGTTTATAATATACTACAAAAAACTACCAAAAGCAATATAAAATTATCGGTTTACTGAAGAAAATCTTTAAATAGATTCCAGTAAAAAATTAATTTAAACGCTCTTGTGGTGCTGGCGTGTTTTTTATAGGGCGGCCGGCTCAAACTCAAATCAATGTCGCCAACTCTGCCACATTTTCCTCCACAAAATTGATATAATCGATACTACCCTGAAAATCATGCAAAAAAATACAATAGTTATGATTGTTAATATGTTTCTAAGCAATATGCGAGAAAGTCATCACCGGTGAAAAATAGTCAGTGCGGTTCTTAAGATTTACCCCATTAGAAATCCTGCCTTTTTGCATCAAATATTACGCTGTTATAGAATTTCCAACGGCCTTTACACTAAAATTCTTGACGAAATAGTGAAAACCGTTGATACTGGCTCTCGTACTCGTTTGGGCGCTTGCCCCAGCGGAGCCTGTCTCGGCTTGGCCGAGCCAAGACGGGTGTGCCGTAGCTGGCAAGGCCCAGCCGTAGTCCTGAGCGGATGTGGCGGAATTGGCAGACGCGCAGGCTTCAGGTGCCTGTGTCCATTAGGACGTGGAGGTTCGACTCCTCTCATCCGCAGTAAACCTGCATTATCGTCCGGACGCTCATCAAACCGCCCATCACGGCGGCCCAATTCCGCCAAAGGCTTCGCCAGCGGTGAGAGCGTGCCGTAGCTGGGGAGGCCCGACAACTATCTAACGGAAATTGTGCAAACAGGCCGATAATAAATATAGATGGCAGTATTTAGTGAACCACTCGTCTTGGCGCTCGTCTCGGCGTAGGCCGAGCCGTAGCCAAGAAGGTTGGCAATAATGAAACAAACCACAAGCTATAAACTATGCCTGAATCTCTTCAAAATTTTGAACGAGCGGCTATAAGCTTCAGCCCGACAGTTTTAATCGGCTTAGGAACAACGGCTGTTCTATTCGGACTGTTTCTTTGGGTCGGAGGATTGGGTTTTAGAAGAATTTTGGTCGCAATTTTAGGCGCAGCTAGTGGTAGTATTTGTGGATTTTTTATAATCGGGCACAATATCGTAGCTTTGGTTCTGGCAGCAATTGCTGTCTTCATTGCGGTAATCCTTGAAAGGGCATTTATCACAATACTTGCAGCCAGTTTAGCAGCAGCTTTTGCCTTGATTATTTTGGCCTGTCCATATATTGAAAAGTCCAATGCGGCAATCCCGATAAATCATGACGAAGTATCAGAGCAGAGTTTGACTGTAAGTGCCAGCGGAAGTCTAAAAATCCTGAAAATCTACACGGTTGATTGTATTGACAAGCTCAAGCAGGCCAGCCTGAAGATGCCGGTGTATAACTGGCCAATTATAGCGGTATTGGTAGTAATTCTTATACTGGCCGGACTTTACCTTTACCGTTTAGCTTCGGCTTTTTGCTGTGCAGCTTTGGGCACAATGCTTATCTTTGCCGGGATGATTTTGCTGTTGTTGTATAAAACAAGCGCACCTATTAGCCATATTTATTACAGCAGCTCATTTTATCTGGCAGTTTTCGTTTCTATGATAATCTTCGGTACACTCGAGCAGTTGCTACTCTGCAAATCACCAAAGATACAACCAACAGAGAAAAAACAAACAAATAAGGCCCAGCAGGCACCTAACGAAACTATACCCCGTTGGCGGACTACATAGTCTATTCTTTAAAAAACAGAATTAATTAAGGAGTCTAATGATGGATTATGTTACTATCCTTGCCCAAGCGGCCGAAACAGCAACCCGAACACCAGAGGTTACCGAGCAAGTTGTTCCCATTAATGAGATTTGGCAGCAGATTACTTCGCTCGACAAGCTCGAAGCGTTTACGTTCATATCCTTCGGTATAGTGTGCCTGTTCTACGGCTGGCGAGTCTTTAGAATATTGGTAGCCATAAGCTTTGCCCTAATTGGACTGTCTGTTGGAGTTTATACGAACAAAGTGCTTGTCGGAGGAAACGAAATCTGGCTGGGTGTTTTATGTATGATACTCTTTGCTATCTTTTCTATACCGATGACGCGGTGGGGAGTATGCCTTTTGGGTGCGGCTGCAGGCGGAGTTATCACAGGAGGCGGCTGGCTCGCCATCAACCTGCCGCAACAATACATCTGGGCCGGTGCACTTGTTGGTATCATCGCCGGCGGTATGATTTCATTTATTGTCTTCAAAGCTGCAGTTATGCTCTTTACCAGCTTGGGCGGCAGTGCCTTAGTGATGGTAGGTGTCCTGGCGATACTATACAAGTATCTCGGTGCAGCTGAAAAAGTTGAAGAACTCGTACTTACTAAACAATGGTTCCTGCCTGTTATACTAACACTATCCACAATGGTGGGCATAATCCTGCAAAGTAGGTTCATTAAAAGCTCCAAAGACTTCGATATCTGACCTCTGTACCCATTAAACCTAAATTAGGGTAT
>CAZOQJ010000069.1:5113-12644 GCA_964581905.1 uncultured Pirellulales bacterium | reverse complement strand
GGTATGAAAAAAATATGAAGCATTATTTACAAAAGCTACAAACCTTGATACAAAATAGTAAAGTCACCAAAAAGAATAATGAAAAAGAAGGATAACGAAATGGACAAGGCCCAGTTGCGCCGCGAACTAAAGAACCGCTTGCTTGAGATGGACGAGCCGCAGAGGGGTGAGAAAAGCCGCAAGGCCTGTCAGAATTTGGTTTCCACCCTGCAATTTCAAAGTGCATCAGCAGTCATGATGTTCCTGTCACTTCCGCACGAGGTGGATACTTCAGAGGCCATACTTCACGCCTGGCAGCTCGGCAAAACAGTAGTTGTACCGAAGCTCTCCTGGCAGCAAAGGCATATGATACCGGTTCAGATAAATTCGCTGGAAACAGGTTTTTCGACCGGAGCCAGTGGCCTGCGAAATCCAACGACAGGCGTACCGATACCGTTCGAAGATATTGATTTGGTGGTTACGCCTGGAATAGGATTCGATAAAAAGGGCAATCGGCTCGGTCTCGGTGGCTCGTACTACGACAGATTTTTCGCTAATAAAAAACTCAGGGCCGCCAGATGCGGCTTTGCTTTCGCAGAGCAGGTGGTGGACTCAATCCCGGTAACAGAGCGGGATGAGCCGGTAGATTTTTTGGTGATTGATGAAGGAGTAATCTACTTTAACAACCGGAAAGGAGAACAAGATGGCCCGTTATCCTCGCAGCAGTAGAGGAAGAGGCCGGACTCGAAGCCGGATATACATTATTTTAGCTTTGCTGATTATTGCGGTGGTGATTGCTTTTATTTACAAACCCTATCCTTTCAGCAAAAACGAGACTTCCACGACTCTAAACGATGTCAATGTACCGGATGTGAACGAGGCAACCTCATCCAGGCCACTGGAGTTGAGAGAAGAACTTAATTTATTGGAGATACCTGAGCCGACTGCTGAAGATAGTCCCAGGGTTTCTGAGCTTATTACTGAAGCGATAGCATTAATCAACGCAACGCCCGGCAGTATTATAGATGTGCGTGACCGATTAAACGAGTCGTTGCCAATGCCAATGAGCGCTCAACAACGGGCATTTGTAAAAAGCCAGCTCTCAGCACTTGCTGATAAATGGCTATTCAGCAGGACCATTTTTCCCGAGGACAAACTATGTGGCAGCTATAAGGTCAAGCCGGGCGACCAGCTTAGAAAAATCGGCGAGCGATTTAAGGTACCATACGAGATTCTGATGCAGATTAACAATATTCGCAGCCCTGAAGCCTTACAGGCGTCAGAGACGATAAAAGTCATCAACGGCCCGTTCCACGCCAGGGTATATCGCTCAACCTTTACAATGGATTTGTTTCTTCAAAACACCTTTGTGCGAAGTTTCCCTGTTGGTCTGGGCAAGCCAGGTGTGGAAACACCAACAGGGCTTTGGTGCGTCAAACCGGGCGGAAAACTGATTAAACCTGTCTGGACTGACCCAATTACCAATAAAACATACCACCCTGAGAGCCAGGATTATCCTTTAGGCTCAAGATGGATAGGGCTGGAAGGCATTGAAGGGCAGGCTAAAGATAGGACCGGCTTTGCTATTCACGGCACAAAAAACCCTAACGAAATCGGCACCGCCGGCTCAAAAGGTTGCATCAGACTGCACAACGGCGATGCAATACTGGTCTATAACTTACTGATACCGGGCTTATCAAAAGTTGAAGTGGTAGAATAAAATAAAATATCTGAAAATTAAAATCGCAAAACCATCTGGCTTTTAAGCGGATTCTTTTTCTTTTTTTGCTTTCTGTCTTGCAGTAAACATGTCGGCTTTGCCTTCGACAATATCAGGGGTGATTACGTACCTTGCGGGCTTCGGCTCTTCCGGCAGCTGGTACATCAAATCAACCATCAGCTCCTCAGTAATCGCACGCAATGCCCTGGCGCCGGTGTCACGCTTGAGAGCTTTCCGCGCCAGTGCGTGCAAGGCATCCTCCGTAAACTCAAGCTCAGCATCTTCCATCTCAAAAAATCTTTGATACTGCCTGACCAGCGCATTTTTCGGCTTTGTCAGTATATCTATAAGCGCATCCTCATCAAGGGCTGAAAGGGTGGTAATTACAGGCAGCCGGCCCACCATTTCAGGAATCATCCCATACTCAATGATATCCTCCGGTACGACCTGCTGAATCATACCTGTATATTCCGTCTTTTTATCAGTCCTGCCGGACAGCTCCGAATCGAAGCCTATCATTTTTTTACCAAGCCGCTTCTTTATAATATTTTCCAGCCCTGTAAAAGTTCCACCACATATAAAAAGTATCTGAGTAGTGTCAAGCTGTATGTAGGATTGTTCCGGATGTTTCCTTCCACCCTGCGGCGGGATGTTGGCAATAGTGCCTTCAAGCATTTTTAACAGTGCTTGTTGAACACCTTCTCCCGAAACGTCACGTGTAATCGAGACGTTTTGATATGTCTTGCCAACTTTATCTATCTCATCAACATAAACAATGCCTCGCTGAGCGGCCTCTATATCGTAATCGGCGGCCTGTAACAATCTTAGT
This sequence comes from uncultured Pirellulales bacterium, assembly GCA_964581905.1. Taxonomy (GTDB): domain Bacteria; phylum Planctomycetota; class Phycisphaerae; order Sedimentisphaerales; family Anaerobacaceae; genus CAZBWE01. Next base: position 10,116 of record CAZOQJ010000069.1, on the reverse strand, counting down.
AAGAAATTTTCTACATCTTCTCCAACGTAACCCGCCTCAGTAACAGTCGTCGCATCGCATATTGCGAACGGCACTTCCAGCTTGCGGGCAAGTGTGCGGGCAAGCAGTGTTTTACCGCATCCGGTCGGGCCGATTAATAAAACATTGGACTTGTCAATTTCAACTTCTCTGTCGTCACTATCGCTATGGAGAAGTCGTTTATAGTGGTTGTGCACGGCGACCGAGAGATATTTCTTTGCGTGCTCCTGTCCGATTACATACTGGTCGAGATATTCTTTTATTTCTCTGGGCTTTGGCATTTCTTCGAGGTTTGGAACTACGCTGCTGATTCGCTTGCGGTTTTGCTGAATAATGTTGTGGCACAGGTCAACGCACTCGGGGCAAATAAAGACTTTGTTCGGCCCCTCTATAAGAGTATCATCCTGGCTCGACGACCGGCCACAAAAGCTGCAAATTGCCTTATGTTTTTTACCATTCGATTGCTTGGCCATTATTGCACTCCTGTCCTCATGGCAAACCTTTGCTACTCTGCAAAGCCCTTTAGGGGCGTAGCACGAGGCTTTTGCTTTTTATATTGTATTTCATCGGAGATATTTATTCAAGATGTTAACTAATTCCGCCCAGCGTATCCACCCTCCGTAGCAAAGCTACTGCGGAGGACGGGTGGCGGATAAATCCGCCTTTGTCAGCGTCATTATAAACCGCCATCTTATTGATAATTGAATAATAAAATAAACATTTTACCGAAAATCCTAAATCCTAATATCGAAATTCTAAACAATATCAAATTACCAAATTACAAATGCTCAAAACAGCATTCTTTGGCCAGCAAGAGCTGTTTCGGACATTAGAGCATTTGAATTTTGAATTTGTTTAGGACTTAGGATTTAGAACTTGGAATTTCATCGTTACCGTTTATTTATTTTTCCAAAGAGCAATAGAACACGCTATAAATGTCATATATTTTTTGAAGTTTCGGCCCCTTTGTGCAGGGCCTCGGCATTGACCTGTAGTGTATGATGATAACGCCTGGCTATCGTCTGCGGCAGGCATTTAGCCGCCGCATCAGCGCCGAACAAACCCCTTTTTTGCAGATATGCACCCAAAGCAACCATATTTGCAACTTTTGGATTTCCTAATTCGACAGCTATCTCGTCAGCCGGAACCTTAAGAATGTGGATTGTGTCATCCACTTGCGGTTCAGTGTCTATAAGAGAGCTGTTCATTACCAGCACCCCGCCTTTTTGAAGGCGAGGGGCGAATTTATCGAGCGACGCCTTATTCATTACGATCAGTGAGCTTGGGTTGCCTATGACGGGGCAGGCGATTTCTTCCTCCGCGATAACGACCATACAATTAGCTGTGCCGCCGCGTACCTCTGCCCCGTAGCTGGGCATATAAGTTACTCCCCTGCCGGCCTCCATCGCCACCTGTGCCAGCAGTTTTCCAGCCAGTATGATTCCCTGACCACCAAAGCCAGCGATTATAACCTCTTCATAAAAACCATTTGCCGTCATTTCTCGCCTTTCAGACAGCCCAGAGGGAAGACCTTTGTCATTTCTTTTTCTATCCATTCCATTGCCTTGGCTGGTGTCATTCGCCAATAAGTCGGGCAGGGGCTAAGAACCTCCACAAGCGACAGGCCCTGGGCCTCATCGACCTGCAGTTCAAAGGCGTGTTTAATGGCCTTTTTGGCCTTGCGGATTTGAACTGGGTTGTATACTGAGCAGCGTTCAACATATATTGCACCCGGCAGGATTGCCAATAATTCCGATATTTGCAGCGGATAGCCCTCGTTAGCAGCATCCCGGCCTTTTTGCGTTGTTGCCGTGACTTGGCCAAGAACCGTGGTCGGCGCCATTTGTCCACCGGTCATTCCGAAAACGGCGTTGTTAATAAAAATTACGGTTATCTGTTCGCCACGATGTGCAGCGTGGATGATTTCACCTGTTCCAATCGCTGCTAAGTCGCCATCACCCTGATATGAAAATATTATTTTATCGGGATTGGTTCTTTTCATCCCCGTTGCCACTGCCGGTGCTCTGCCGTGTGCCACTTCTATCATATCGACATCAAGATAATTATACGCTAACACCGCGCAGCCGACAGGAGCTATACCGATAGTGCGGTCATGTATGTCCAATTCATCAATCACTTCGGCTATCAATCGGTGGGCAATGCCGTGCCCACAGCCGGGGCAATAATGCGTCGGGCAATCTTTCAGCGTAGGCGTTCGTGCAAATACTGTTTTCATACTTTAGTCTTTTGTCTTGTGACTTGGGTCTTGTTTCTGATTGTCATTTGTTTGATTTTATCAAGGATTTCGTCGACGGTTGGTACGCCGCCGCCTGGTCGGCCGTAAAATACTACCGGTGTTTTTCCTGCAACAGCCAGCTTTACATCCTCGACCATCTGGCCGAGACTCATCTCCACAGTTAGAAAGATTCTCCATTGGTCAGCGGCTTTACTTATATGTTCAGTTGGAAACGGCCAGAGGGTGATGGGGCGTATCCAGCCGACTTTGATGCCTTCCTGTCTTGCCTTGCTCACTGCACCGCGTACAATTCTTGCTGCGACTCCATAGGCAACTACCACGATTTCTGCGTCATCAATGGCGTACTGTTCACAGAGTACTTCATTTCTTTGTACCTGCTCATATTTTGCCTGAAGTTTGTGGTTTAATTCTTCCAGCGCTCCCTCGCGGAGCCACAGAGAGCGGACAATGTTTTGCGGCCTGTCCTTGGCTCCGGTCAATGCCCAGTCTTTAGGTGGTAGTTTTCGGCCCTGTTTACCCGCCATACGTCTTGCAGGTTTCTTCTCCAATACTATCGGCTCCATCATCTGGCCGAGGATGCCATCTGCAAGCACTACGACAGTCATTCGATACTGGTCAGCCAAATCAAATGCTAATGGCATACAATCGGCCAGCTCCTGCACGCTCGACGGCCCAAGGACGATGGTTCGATAATCGCCATGTCCACCACCGCGGGTGGCCTGGAAGTAATCGCCCTGCGAAGGGGCAATGTTACCCAGGCCGGGCCCACCTCGCATTACATTGACGACGACTGCTGGCAGCTCAGCGCCGGACAGATAGCTTATTCCTTCCTGCATTAAGCTTATGCCTGGACTGGATGAGCTTGTCATCGCCCTTTTGCCCGTAGCGGATGCACCAAATACCATATTGATAGCTGCTAATTCGCTTTCACACTGCACAAAGACCTGGTCTTCCTCAGGCATTCTTCGAGACATATATGCAGTAACTTCGTTTTGCGGGGTGATAGGATAGCCGAAGTAAGCATCGCAGCCGGCAATAATGGCCGCTTCGCCAAGGGCCTCATTGCCACACATTAGAATTCTTTCTGACACTTTTGTTTATATCCTTCCGCCTATAACGGGAATCTGTTAGGTTGTTACGTTTTAGAATCCTGCTTTTGTAGGGGTGACGATTTTCTATTTTTCTTGCCCGCCTCAATAACTACTACATTATCCTCACGAAAAACCTCGATAGCTGCATCCGGGCAGATAAGGGCACAGAAGCAGCAGCCGGTACAATTTGTAGTGAGCTCGTCGAAACCATCGGTGTCAGTTATCTGAGCCGGGAAATAACCTTTTTTGTTAGATTTCTTGGATATAATGATGCTGCCCTTCGGGCATACTAATACACACAAGCCGCAACCCTTGCACCGTTCGGTATCAATTTTTATTTTACCAGCCATTCTCTAATATTGCATATCACGTATTATGTGTTAAAAAGACAAAACATCCATCCATAGCAACTCTAGGATTGTAACAAAGCTGTATGTGCTTGTAAAGCGAAAAGCGAATAAACAGAATTGCGAAATTATTCTCTACCAAATACTCTCAATGCCTTTTCCCATTGATAGTGAATAATCAATAAAAAAGCGGCCTTGTGCTCAGTTGCACAAGGCCGCCTGTGAGCTGCTTAATGTTAGTCTTGAGTCGTTAAATCAGTTGCTCGATTATTCATCAGGAACAAGTTTTTTCTATGGGCTAGTTTGGGCTGGTTAGAGATGCCCGATTACCTATCAGGAATGCGTCTTTTCTCTTGCCTGGCGCACGCTCACTATTTTGATTAAGCAGGTCGCCTTTCCAGTTAAAGTCGCCATTGTAAGCAGTATAGATGTTGTCTTCCTCAATTCCACAGAAGGATTTCTTTTCAAAGGTCACGTGCCCATCCAAATACAATACATTTTGCCCTTCTTCCTGGTGGTTATAAGAATTTCCAAATTTTACATGCTCTGTACCCTTGTCACGATGAAATGGGCCCTTAGAGCCGTATGGGCCCTCCTCCCAAGTTTGTCCTGGGAAAGTGTCTGATTTAGCGTTCGTACTGGCATGTTTAAACCACGGATTAGGATCAGCAGCCACCGCCATAGCGGGGTCGCTTGATGTTGTCAGAGCATACGTGGCCGTAAAAGGATAATGATATGCGTAGCTGCAACTCCAGTCTGCATTACCACTATCAATGGCTGGTGGAGTCTCTGGGCTAGCAGTCCATCGGCCAAAATCCCAGGCATCGATAAGCTCAAAACCATCCGGCAAGGTGCTATTTCCAACAGCAGTTTTAAGATCAAGATCTGTGACACCGGTATCACTCTTGCAGACGAACGACTTAACAGTCACATCGGCGAACTTCACCAAAAAATAAAAACACGCGGTAATAGTTGCTTGGCCCGGTGGTGTTCCGAAAGCCGCGTCTCGGGTTGTGCCCATCCATGCATCCCCCATGAGGCCATGGGTGAAAGTACTATTGGTCCAACCTGCTATGGGGAACTCCTCTTGGTAATCGTTGGCATAGATCAGCATTGCCTTACCGATGCCGGACAGGTTTGTACCACAGGTCATTCGAAAGGCAATCGCCCGGACCCTGGCCAGAGCAGGCATCAGAATGCCCATCAACAGCGCTATGATTGCAATAACAACCAGCAGCTCAACTAATGTAAAACCTTTTGTTCTTCTCATTTTATGCCCCTTTCACTTTT
>CAZOQJ010000069.1:0-5013 GCA_964581905.1 uncultured Pirellulales bacterium | reverse complement strand
CAATCCCAGAAGCTAAATTACAATATCACCCTTTTTGGCAGGTAGGTTTAAGATATGATAAGAAAAGAATATGATGGCAGTTCAAATTATAATGCTTTTTAAACCTACCGTCATCTGATATAATTCTAACACAAGACAATTTGTACGTCAAATAAAATCTCGGCAAATTAGCTAAAATCATTGAATTTTTTTTCGATTTGTTTAAAATTCTTGTTTTTAGCGTGGAATCGTAGATATGACCAATAAAAATAATCTTGAAGTCACAAAAAACCTGTTAAAAAAACACAGGCAAGCTCATCTTTTGGCATTCTGGGAGCAATTAAATACGACCCAAAGACAGAACCTGCTCGCACAAATCGAGCCGCTGAACTTGGCGAAAATAGCCAATTGGGTAACCAAGTACATCAAAAAGCCCGATTTTGCCAAAATAAGCAGCCAATCCTTCGACCTTGCTCAGTCCTCGGGACTCCTAACGGAGGACAGGCTCACCCCTGCTGAGTCCTATAGTCCTGAACCAGCCGACCCCGCCAAAAAACGCAAGTACGACGCAGCCACCAAATTAGGCAAGGAGCTAATACGGCAGAGCAAGGTTGCGGCCTTTGTTGTTGCCGGAGGGCAGGGGACCCGGCTCGGATTCGACGGCCCAAAGGGGAATTTCCCCATCAGCCCTGTTAAAAACAAAACGCTGTTTCAAATATTTGCCGAAACCATCACAGCAGTGTCGCAAAAGTACCAGGCCGTTTGCCCCTGGTATGTTATGACCAGCCCTTTGAACCACGCCGAGACCGTAGAAATCTTCCGCTCGAACAATCATTACGGTCTGAAAGAGGAGGATGTCTGTATATTCCAGCAGGGCACACTGCCTAACTTCAGCTTCGACGGAAAAATACTTTTGGCTGACAAAGACAGAATCGCCTGCTCACCTGATGGGCACGGTGGAAGCTTAAAGGCACTCTACAACAGCAAGGCACTCGAAGATATGAAAAAACGTGGCGTAGAGCTCATAAGTTACTGGCAGGTTGATAATCCATTGATAAAAATCTTCGACCCATTGTTTATCGGCCTGCATGTCCTTGACAAGGCCGAAATGTCTTCAAAAGCGCTGGTGAAAACCGGCCCTTATGAAAAAGTTGGCAATTTCTGTCTCGTCGATGGCAAAGTAAACGTCATCGAATATACTGATTTGCCGGATGAGCTGGCAGAGCAAATAAATCCCGACGGCTCGCTCACCTTCGAACTCGGCAGCATTGGCATTCACGTTATCAGCACCAGTTTCATTGAGCAGCTGAATAAAGACGGCTTTGCCCTGCCGTTGCACAGAGCCGAAAAAACAATTCCATACATTGACCAGCGAGGAAATCCTGTTAAACCCACTGAGCCAAACGGTATAAAGCTGGAAAGCTTTGTTTTCGATGCTCTGCCGCTGGCCTCGAAGTCGATAATACTACAGACCATCCGAAGTGAAGAATTTGCACCGGTCAAAAATGCCGCCGGTGTTGACAGTGTTGAGGCCACAAGGCAGATGATGGTTACTCGTGCTGTTGATTGGCTCGAATCAGCAGGCGTCAACATTCCCCGAAAAGCCGATGGCTCTGTCGATTGTCTGCTTGAAATTGCGCCCGGCTTTGCGCTGGAAAAAGAAGATATCAAGGCAAAGCTAAATCAGATACCCCAAATCAAGCCGAAAGACAAACTCTACCTTGCCTGAGTAGCATAGTCCCTGCGAAAGCAGGGATGTTTGGGTGTTTTCAATTTGACAAATAACCCCCCAGAAGAGTATATTGCGAGCGGCAAGAAGAATATCGAATAATGATAATAGAATGCCAAATGAGTAATAAGGGAGTTGAAAATGAAAAGGAAAGTTTGGGTTAATTTCGTTTTAGTTGTAACGGCAATATTTATATTCGGTTTCGAAGAAGTAAACGTTATTTCAGAGGAGCCCGAAGTTAAACCCCAGGTAAAGGAGGAAAAAGTAATGAGTGTTCAGACAGAAACTTTTGGCAAGATGCCGGACGGCAAGCAGGTTGATTTACACACGCTAATTAATCCTAATGGCCTTCGAGCTAAAATTACGAACTATGGTGCGATTTTGGTATCGATGGAAGTGCCGGACCGCGACGGCAAGATGGCCGATGTAGTGCTCGGCTTCGATACACTTGACGGATATCTTGGGGAGCATCCCTATCTCGGAGCAATCGTCGGCAGATACGCCAATCGCATCGCCAAAGGCAAATTTGTGCTCAACGGCGTCGAGTACAAGCTGGCGGTCAACAATGGCCCTAATCATTTGCACGGCGGCATAAAAGGTTTTGATAAGGTTCTATGGAAGCTTGAGGATATAAAAGCCGAGAGCGATAAGGCGTTTGTTAAGTTGAGCTATCTCAGCGCCGATGGCGAAGAAGGATACCCCGGCAATCTGGCGTGCTCGGTTACCTACACGCTGACAAAAGATGATGAATTGAAGATAAGCTATGAGGCAAAGACGGATAAAACGACCGTCATCAATCTTACCAATCACGCCTATTGGAATCTGGCGGGGCAGGGAAATGGCGACGTCCTTGGCCATGAGCTTATGCTCAATGCTGACAAGTTCACGCCCGTTGATAAGGACCTGATACCTACCGGAGAAATCAAGCCCGTCAAAGATTCGCCGATGGATTTTACCAGGCCGATGGCCATTGGTTCTCGAATTAACCAGGTTGGAATGGGTTATGACCATAATTACGTGCTCAATAGCGGCGGTGGTAAATTAGATCTGGCCGCGAGAGTATATGAGCCGAACAGTGGGCGGGTGATGGAAATACTTACTACTGAGCCGGGCGTGCAGTTATATACGGCCAACTGGCTGGGCGGCTCCGGCAAATCCGGCAAGGCGTATAAAAAGCATTACGCCTTCTGTCTGGAGACGCAGCACTTCCCGGATTCGCCGAACAAACCCGAATTCCCATCTGTCGTCCTCAAGCCGGACCAGAAGTACTCCACAGCAACTGTTCACAAGTTCTCTGCCAAGTAATTGTAAATAGTGAATTGAAAAGGGATTTGTAAATGGCGTTATTATTAGGATACGATGTCGGAAGCTCGTCGATAAAAGCAACGCTGATGAATGCCCAGACGGGCAAAGTGCTGGCAGCAGCAACCTCGCCTGAGAAGGAATTAGAAATTATTGCAAAAAAATTGGGCTGGGCCGAGCAGCATCCCCAAACCTGGTGGGAGCACGTCATTAAAACAATCCAAAAAATTAAGTCACAAGCTGATTTTGATGCGTCCGATGTTAAAGCGATTGGGATTTCCTACCAGATGCACGGCCTGGTTGTGGTTGATAAAAATAAGGAGGTGCTCAGACCATCGATAATCTGGTGCGATAGCCGTGCTGTTCAAATCGGAGAAAAGGCAGCAAAAGAAATTGGCGAAGAAACGTGCCTTAAAAATTCGCTGAACCTGCCCGGCAATTTCACCGCATCGAAATTAAAGTGGGTCAAGGAAAATGAGCCGGATATTTATTCCAGGATTTATAAAATAATGCTGCCCGGCGATTACATCGCAATGAGGATGACAGGCCAGATAAAGACAACCCCTTCTGGCTTATCAGAAGGAATAATGTGGAATTTTCAAAAGCAGTCTCTGGCAAAATTCCTGCTGGATTATTACGGAATTTCCGAAGAGTTGATTGCCGACATTGTTCCGACTTTCTCAGTCCAGGGTGAGCTGACTAAAACAGCAGCCGACGAGCTGGGATTAAAAGCCGGCACCAAGATATCCTATAGGGCAGGAGACCAGCCCAATAATGCACTATCTCTTAATGTTTTGAACCCGGGTGAAATAGCAGCTACAGCCGGTACATCGGGTGTAGTTTACGGTATCACCGAAAAGAGCGACTACGACAGTAAATCAAGAGTCAATACGTTTGTTCACGTCAACCACTCGCCAGAAGCACCGAGGTATGGTGTGCTGCTGTGTTTGAACGGCACTGGAATCTTGAACAGCTGGCTGAAACATAATGCCACTGGTGGATTGGATTATGACAAAATGAATGAATTGGCTGGCGGTGTAAAAGTTGGTAGTGACGGACTTGTGATTCTACCTTATGGAAATGGGGCTGAGAGGACACTGGAAAATAGAAATCTTGGCGCATTGATTCACGGCTTGAACTTCAATATCCATAAAAGGGCACACCTTCTGCGTGCAGCACAGGAGGGTATTGTTTTTGCGTTGAATTATGGACTGGGAATAATGCGGCAGACAGGAGTCCAGGTAAAAACCGTTCGAGCAGGCAATGCAAATATGTTCCTTAGCCCGTTATTCGCTGAGGCCTTTGCAACTGTTACAGAATCGGTTGTAGAATTATATAACACTGACGGCTCGCAGGGCGCTGCCAGAGGGGCGGGTATCGGCGCCGGAATCTATAAAGGCCCGGAAGGTGCCTTTATAGGTCTGCAGCCCGTTATGACAATCGAACCAAATGAAAACTTGACTTCTGCCTATCAACAAGTATATAAAACATGGGAAGATGTTTTGAGGCATGAATTGAAAAGGAGTTAGCTAAAATGGCTGAGAAATCTTTACACAGTATATGCAGATGGACGTTTAACCCGGGCAAGGGCGGATTTGTGCCCGACGACCAGAGGCCCGAATGGGGCGGTAAGTTCGGAACACCGGAGATGATTAAGCTGGTGGCTGATAAGATTCGGCCTCGGATTCCGGACAATATCGTGCTGGGAATAGAGATGCACTATGATGCCGAAGTTGATGATAAAAACGCCGCGGCTGTCGCCGATGCGCTAGTGGACAACAAATTGTATCTGGCGATGATAACTCCCGGCGCTCACTGCCACTTTGCCTATGGCGGTATAGCCTCGCTCGACCCGAATGAGCGAAAGGCCGCCGAGGATTTAGGCACAAAAACAGTTGACCTGGCATACGGCACCTTGAAAAAGGCATGGCACCCGGAAAAAGCACCTGCATGTGTTATCTGGAACGGCTCGTTCGGCTATGATATCGCCACGGTTGGGATTA
>CAZOQJ010000068.1:0-12658 GCA_964581905.1 uncultured Pirellulales bacterium | reverse complement strand
ATGAGGACTTCAAATCAATGCCAAAATTTGTTCTGGCCCACTCGATAATGCAATTGCGAGGGTAGTCCTCACTAAGGATGGTCTGACAATGCTTTTCAATCGTTGCTTCAATCATCTCCTGAATGATACTTTTCAGCCCCTGACCAGCCAGTATCTGTCGTCTGCGTGAGTAAAAGATTTTCCGCTGGTAGTCCATAACCTCATCATATTCAAGCAGACTCTTACGAATCTCATAGTTTCGCTCTTCAACTTTCTTCTGGGCTCTTTCGATACCTCTGCTTATCCAGGGATGAACAATTGGTTCACCTTCCTGCCACCCTATTTTTGTTAGTGCCTTAACGGTAAACTCAGAGGCAAAATATTTCATCAGGTCATCATCAAAGCTGAGGAAGAATTGGCTGGAACCGGCGTCACCCTGCCTGCCACATCGGCCTCGAAGCTGATTATCAATTCTTCTGGCTTCGTGTCTTTCTGTACCGAGCACATGCAGCCCCCCAAGCTCTGCCACGCCGGGTCCCAGAACTATATCGGTTCCGCGGCCGGCCATATTCGTGGCGATTGTTACGTTGCCATGAATCTTCCCGTCCCGGCTTGTGTGCTGCTGGCCAGCTTTCACTACAATGGTGGCCTCTCTGTCGTGCTGCTTTGCGTTGAGAACCTCATGTTCAAGACCGAACCTTTTTGAAAGAGCTGCAGAAAGGGCCTCGTTTTTTTCTACGCTAACCGTGCCAACAAGCGCCGGCCGACCGGAAGCACTGACCTCGTTTATGGCTTCTACTATAGCGATAAACTTTTCTCGCATCGTCTTATAGATTACATCCTCATGGTCGTCCCTGATGCAGGGTTTGTTGGTCGGCATTACAACTACTTCAAGATTATAAATCTTCATGAATTCTTCCGATTCCGTAGCTGCGGTACCGGTCATTCCTGCTATCTGGTCATATAGCTTGAAGAAATTCTGAAGAGTTATGGTAGCAAGCGTTTGACTTTCCTCTTTTACGGTAACGTTTTCCTTAGCCTCGACCGCCTGATGCAAACCGTCAGACCATTGTCTGCCGTGCATTAATCGGCCGGTAAACTCATCAACGATAATAACCTTGCCGTCCATAACGATGTAGTCTTTCTCTTTTTCAAAGGTCACATGAGCACGCAGGCTTTGTTCCAAAAGATGGGGCCATTCCATATTCGAGCCGGTAAAAAATGACCCTAATCCTGCGATTTCCTGGGCGGCTCCTACTCCTTCATGTGTTAGATGCACCTGCTTTTTATCATACTCCACTTCGTAATATTGGGTTATTTCCGTCAGGCGAGCTTCTGCACCGGCAATATCCTGTTGACTTTTTTCTATTACCTTCTGGGCTTTTTCGATTCGCTCGCTGTTTTTATCCCTTTTTGCTTCAGCTAATTCGCCCTGAGCGTTGGCAAGTGTCCGCTGGGCTGAATCAATTTGTTTTTTAATACGGTCATAGCTGCTTTGCAAGCTGAGCAGCTTTCTTGCTACCTCATCTGCTTTTTTATATCTGCTGACATCATCAAAAGCCGGCCCCGATATAATCAACGGTGTCCTGGCTTCATCTATTAGAATCGAATCGACCTCGTCGATTATAGCGTATTGCAATGGACCCTGTACCATATGTTCAAGGGATATTTTCATATTATCGCGAAGATAGTCGAAGCCAAACTCGTTGTTTGTACCGTATGTTATGTCGCAGGCATATTGGCTTTTTCGTTCCGAGCCGCTTGTGTCCATATCTGCCTGAATCGCACCTACGCTTAGCCCCAGCGCCTTGTAAATCGGGCCCATCCATTCTGCATCGCGTTTGGCAAGATAATCGTTAACGGTAATTATATGGACTCTTCTTCCCGTCAGATAAACAAGGTACGCCGCCAGTGTTGCCACGAGGGTTTTGCCCTCACCGGTAGCCATTTCAGCAATCTTGCCTTCGTAGAGGACATTGCCTCCGATGAGCTGCACATCGAAATGTCGCATCTTGACATTTCTTCTTGCCGCCTCGCGGACAACCGCAAATGCCTCCGGTAAGATGCCCTCCGGCTTGGCTCCCTCCTTTAATCTGGTCTTGAACTCTGCGGTTTTCGCTTTTAGTGCGTCGTCATCGAGTTCTTGTATTTGCTCTTCGAATTCAACTGCCTGCTTGGCAATGGCCGAATATGCCTTTACCAGTCGCTCATTGCGTGAGCCGAAAACCTTTACAAGACCTTTACTGATTTTATCAAGCATCAGATTTTGATAATTTGATATTCGAGTTTTTTATTCTTTTACTCTTGTAATATACTCGCCGGTTCGTGTATCGACACGGAGAATGTCGCCGATTTTAACAAAAGGCGGAACCTGTACGACTAATCCCGTTTCCAGTGTTGCCGGCTTATTTTGATTGGTTGCTGTAGCACCTTTAATTTCAGGATGTGTATCAGTAACCTGCATGTCCACCGTGTTAGGTAGAGTAATAATGACGGGTTTGCCTTGATACATACTAACCTGAAGCTGTGTGTTTGGTTTTAGGTACTTTTGACCATCGCCGAACGCATCGTCATCGAGTGTAATCTGGTCGTAGGTATCTGTATCCATTAGCACGTGTTCACTGCCGGACGAGTACAAATATTCGTATGTTCTCTTATCCAGATATGCCTCTTCTACATTTTCTTCTGAGCGCAGCCGAACGGTTTGAACCAGCCCGTCTATTAAGCCCTTTATTTTTGTTTGATAAACTGCGCCGCCTTTGCCGAGTTTCACATGATGGTAATCAACAATTACATACAATTTGCCGTCGATTTTGATGGTCTGACCTTTTTGCATCTGCGATGCTCTCATTTTATTCTCCACAAAAAACAATAATCACTTATCATTAATCATTGCTCAGGCGTAAGTATGTCAAAATTTCCGCAAAATGTCAAGAAGCTGGCGTTCTGCTTTATGTGGAGCTTTTCCTGAACTTCCTTTTTAAGTTCCCAAAACTATTTTTGTACTTGTTCTTTAGGGCATGGCCGAATCTATTTTCCAGCAGAAAACCAAGACCAACCAGTTGAAGTCCTATCAGAGCAAGCCACGAGCCAGGAGTAAAGGGGGTAGCCAGAGCCACTAAACCCAGAACAATCAGTATGACTCCGATGGTTTTCTTTAGTATCGGTTTCATCTGGAATTTCTCATACGTTTTGCCTTTTTGGATTTTTTCGTTGCTTTGCCTTTCGTTATTTCTGCGGCGGGTGTAACCAGCGGTTCGGCAGGGACCAGATTCAATTGCCGAGCAGGGACATTCACAGAGACTATTCGAACTTTTACTGATTTTCCCAAACGGATATTGTGTCCGGATTGACTGACAATGCTTTGGGACCTTTTGTCGAATTTCCATCGGCCAGACCCCAAATCGCTCATCTGGATAAGACCTTCAATGCCGTACTTTTTAGATTGAACAAATACACCGAAGCTGGTCAGACCCGTAACCACGCAGTCAAGCTCATCTCCAATTCGTTTGCTCAACATTTGCAGTATTAAAACAGCCGTCAGCTCTCTTTCAGCATCCTCAGCCCGCTGTTCGGTAAAGGTGATATGTTTCCCAATCTCTGTTAAATCCAGCCCCGCTGAAACCTGCTTCGCTAAATCTACACGCTTTTGCAGATAATATTCTAAAACACGATGAACAAGCAAGTCTGCATATCGACGTATCGGGCTGGTAAAGTGACAGTAATGAGTCGAAGCAAGAGCATAATGGCCGATATGTGATGGTGCATACTCGGCCTTTTCGAAGCTTCGCAACACTACCATATTCACCGCGAATGAGCTGTCTCTGTCTTTAGCATAAGCCAACAAATCCTGTATGTCCCTGCGACTTGGAGTTTTCGGAAGACTCAACCCAAACGCCCGAACAAGCTGCGACAGATTCTTCATACTCAAAACATCCGGCTCGGGATGAATCCGCCGCATAAAGCTGATATTCAGCCGGTCAAGAAGCGATGCAACCGCTTCATTGGCCTCGACCATAAACATTTCTATCATCGTGTGTGGATAGCTGGTATCAGCAGGATGCGCATCCACAACCCACCCGGACTCATCCATCACCAATTCGGTCTCCGGCAAATCAAGATGGAGCATTCCATTTTTTGTTCGCCGTCTCTCAACTATTCGGCTGAGCGTCTCCATATTTTTAAGACGCTCAATTACCTCCGGTTTAACATCCTTCGTATGACCTTTCAAAGCCCTGTCGGCCTGCTGGTAGGTCAAACGCTGCGCCGAACTAATGATGCTATTCGCAAATCTTTGGGACAAAATATTACCCTGCTGGTCGTATGTTAAATATACACTTTTACAAAAGCGCCTTTGGCCGGGCTGAAGACTGCATATTCCATTACTTAGAATCTCCGGCAGCATCGGAATTGTCTTGGCGGGTAAATATACGCTGTTTCCACGAACTTTCGCTTCTTTATCCAGCGGAGAGTCAGCTGGTATGAAACAGCTTACATCGGCGATATGGACCCCCAATACCCAGTTGCCCTCTGAATTTTTCTCCAGGCTTATCGCATCGTCGAAATCTTTTGCATCCGGCGGGTCGATTGTAATGATTGTGTTATCGGTAATGTCCTTTCTGCCATTACTTTGTTCGCCGTCAAATTCACCGGCGACCTTGCGCGCCTGCTCGATACATTCTTCATCGAACTCTTCAGGCAAATGATACTGACGTATTATCGATTTTATTTCAGTTTTATATTTTCCTGCTTTACCCAGCACTTCGATGATTACACCGCGTGCCATGTATTTCTCTGTCGGATAGGAAAGTATCTCGACGACAACTTTATCTTTTTGCTTAGCGCCTTTTGCACCAACATCGTCAACGGAGAGCAGCTCGAAAAAGTTTGCTCCATCCGGCTGAACAAACCATCCCTCCGGCTCTTTCAACAAAGTTCCAACGAATTTATTTTGCGCCCGTTCGAGTACCTCGATTATTTCACCGGTGTATCGCATCTGACCAAAACGTTTACCCTTTTTCTTAACTCGCCCAACAACGATGTCACCTGTCATGGCATCTGCCTTTGCATCAGGCGGTATAAATAAATCGCCGTGTGAATTTGGCTCAAGAGGAATTATAAATCCAAATCCTTTCGGATTCGCCCGGAATGTCCCAACGATTCGATTTGTCAGAGACGGCAGAGTAACCAGATTTCCGGCACCCATCACCACACGCCCTGCCCGACGCAGCTCTTCAAATGCCAATTTAAACTGTGGATAATCTTCTGAGCTTACGCCTAACCTCTTGGCCAATTGTGCAAGTTTAACCGGCGTGTAATCGGTGTGCTTTAATAATTTAACAATCCTTTTTTTGAAGATTTCTGGCATCTGATTCTAACTCTATTCCTTAGATTGCCGATTGCTTCATCTTGTCATTCCTGCGTAACCTGTCCCGAGCAAAGCCTGCCCTCCGTAAGAAATCCTGCCGTAAGGCATCCTGTGGACTATGACTGAGCGAAGTCGGAGGGCCGAAGGACCATAAACCAAGACACTTCCACACAGTATCATTTGCGCTTCTTTCGGCAATTTTTAACTATAATTGGCATTATATTTGCCTTGTTTTGACCATCTTAGATTAAATCCTATTTTACCGTGACATCGGACGTTTTAAGCTAATTTTCCTATAACTCTATTTGATATAAGCCATTACGTCAAATTAAAAATCCCTTCCTGCTGCAAATTTTTTGTTTAACTGCTTATCTGCGCGGCCAAAGCTGACCTATGCAACGAAAAAAACTGGCTATTTTAAACAAATTATTTTCAGCAAAACCACCGATTATAGTTATTGTAACAATATATACAAACCAGATTTTGGGGATTTGAACGAACTATAGAATCTCGTAAACACCCAGCCGGATGTCTTTTGTGAGACTGCAAGTGACATTCTAAGTGTGCAACGAGAAGTAAGTGTATCAACAAAACGAAAAACTTTATAAGCATCATAGAATGAGAAGCAAAATTTGCATCTTTGTGGTTTTAGTTCTGATATTGTTGGCGATGCCGACCACACAAGTAGTGGGGGCTGCGGAGAACAAAGAATATCAAATCAAGGCGGCATTTTTATATAACTTTATCAAGTTTGTTGACTGGCCGAAAGAAAAAATGTCTGACGTTAATGAGCCAATAGTGGTCGGCATCATCGGCAAGGACCCTTTTGGGGATGCCATAGATATTATTACAGGTGAGCATGTTAAGGATAAAAAACTCGTTGTAAGGTGGTTCAACAGTTTCGAAGATTCGAAAAAGTCTGATGAAAAGAATAAACCCGGCGTTCACAGGGAAATTGAGGCTATCAGAAAATGCCACCTGCTGTTTTTCTGCTCCTCAGAAAAAAACAACATAGAGGAAATTATGAAACCGCTAAAGGGCTCACATGTGCTGACCGTTGGAGATATGAACGGTTTTCTCGAATCCGGCGGGGTCATAAACTTTATTATAGAAAACAAAAAGGTTCGCTTTGAAATCAATATCCCCGCAGCTAAAAGGGCAGGGCTCGAAATTAGAGCGCAGCTTTTAAGATTAGCCAAAAGAGTAATCAAAGAGGACACACTTGAAGACAACAAGAAGCACAGTAACGCTCGTTCAATAACCAGAAAGCCGATTATGTTTCTCTTATAAAATACGTTTCTTTAATTTGGGAGTAACGATTATGTTTACGCAAAAAAGTCCTTTAACACGGTCATCTGTATTTGCGTCGATGTTATTGCTTATGTTTACTTTCAACGTGTGGTTGTTCGCATCCGCAGATGAATCGAACAATCCTCAGGCCAAATCAGACAAGGAAAAGAACCTTTTAAAGATGTCCATTGAAGAGCTAATGGAAGTAGAAGTTGTTTCTGCTTCGCGTCAGCCCCAGAAAATCAGCCAGTTATCAGTTCCTGTGAGCGTGATTACAGCCGAGGATATTCACTACAGCGGTGTAACAACCATTCCTGAGATACTGCAGTTTGCTCCTGGTGTGGATGTGCGGAGACGGGACCGGCAAAGATATATTGTTGGTGTGCGGGGGTTATTTGGAACATTTTCCGACCGCACCCTGATACTCATTGACGGACGGCCTGCGATAGAGCCCATTTATGGGACAACGCACTGGGAAAATCTGCCGATTCTAATAGAAGATATTGAGCGAATCGAAATCGTTCGCGGTCCGGTCGGGGCGGCCTGGGGCGCCAATGCCTTCACCGGCGCCATCAATATCATCACTAAAAAACCCAGCCAATGTCTGGGCGGACTGGTTTCCTCAACAATCAACGAGTTCGGAGATACCTACACACATCTGCGATACGGCCATACACAAGGCCAATGGAGCTGGAAGGTCTCTGCAGGATATGAGGATGTGGAGGATTCCGATGCTGCCGGAGCCGGTAAATATTTTTCTGGTGTCATCACTTTGATGGATACTACGATGGGTTTTAACAACTTTGAAACGAGGGACTGGGGACGATTCTGGAAGTTCGATACCCAGGCTGAGTACCGTCCTGATGACCAGACCCACTGGAGCTTTGGCGCAGCGCATTCATCCGGACAGGAAGGAGATTATGAATTTATCGGGGTATTCCCGCGACGGGACATCCTGACCGAATACACCCGCATGTTTGTCCGTATGGACTATCAATTTGACACAGATACCAGCGCCTATATTCAGTGGTTCGGAGACCACTGGAATACTCATTGCAAAGTACTCACCGAACGAGTAGCGTACATGGAAAATGATATTGAGGCGCAAATCAATTTTAAGCATGCGGATAATCATACCATCTCTCTCGGCGGTAATGTCCGCTTGAACCACTTTTTGATGCGTAACCAGTCGTCCACAGACGAATATATATTTGACAGAAATAAATATAATGAACATTGGATGGGATTTTTCCTGGTCGACCGCTGGCACGCAACCGACCGGCTGACGCTGGAAGGACAAATCCGTCTGGACAATTACAGTGAGACGACAACCGACTGGTCCGCCCGATTCACTACATTATATGCGCTGGATGAACAGCGAAACCATATTATTCGCGCCGGTTTTGCACGGTCGTTCCGTTCACCGAGCGTTGCAGTACGCAGAGGCACTGCAAGTTATCTGCAAGCACCCGTTATTGGCGGTCTGTTTCTAACCCAACGTTCTCCTGATGGCATGGATAACGAGGGCACCTATTCGCTCGAAGCCGGATATACCGGCCAGATGACGGAAAATCTGTCACTGAATATGGATGCATACTATCAGCGCATGGAGCGCTTAATCGGCGTCAGAAATGTGACAAATCCATTTACCGGCGTAACCACCAGCACATTTGATAACGTCAACGGAGCCACTTCCTGGGGCACAGAGACATCACTGGCCTGGCAGCACAGAATGGGCAAGATTACCGCCTGGTACGCATATAATGCGCTTACCACGGACGAGTTTGCCCAAATTACCCGGTCGTTATCACCAGCACAACACAAAACCGGCTTGAGCAGCAGATGGTATCTGAACGAAAACTGGACATTCAACACCAACTACGTATTTCAGAACGGTATCGACATGTTCACCTCTGTAGTAAAAGACCCGCACAGTTTTCATCGGCTGGACTTGACGCTGTCCCGCAGATTTGCCAAAGACAAAGGCGAGTTAATGATTGGTGTGATGGACATTCTAAATCAAACGACGGCTCCGGTTGCCTGCACCGGCAATCTCACGGCACATGAAACGCCCGGCCGGATGTTCTTTGCCCGCCTGCAATTAAAGTTCTGAACCTTCTGGCCAATTGTGCAAGTTTTACCGGCGTGTAATCGGTGTGCTTTAATAATTTAACGATACTTTTTTTTTGAAAATCTCAAGCATTTTTCGTGAAGCGCATCTCGTAAGGTGCATTTCTTATCTTGCTTGACGCTCCACGAGATACGAAATAGCTATCCCTTTTTTGTCTTGAGAGCATTAAGTTTTTTGGCAAGGCGTGATTTCTTTCGTGCAGCGGTTTTTTTGTGTATTGCGCTTGTAGCAGCCGTTCTGTCTAATTTTTTAACCACGAGCTGATACTGCTCTTTTGCTGTTTTGACGTCACCGCCGGTTACTGCCGCCTCAAAACGCTTAATTTGGGTCTTTACCTGGCTCTTACGCGCACGATTTATCAATCTTCTTTTGGTATTTTGTCTGACCCTTTTTTTAGCTGATAACGAATGTGCCACTGTCGTCTCCAATCTAAATGATTATTGATTAATGATTAGTTTGCTTATTTCTCAACTTATCGACTCGCTGGCTGACGTCTTTGAATGTAAAATCAAGTTGTGCAATCTTGCGATAAATCTCCAGCGCCTCCTGTGTATTGCCGTTCTCTTCATAAGCGCGAGCCAAATTATACCTCAATTCTTTGCTGATGCTATCATCTTTTATTTCGTAGGAATCTATCGCCTGTTTGAACACGTCGATTGCATCTGTAAACCATCCCTTCATAAAAAAGCAGTAGCCAATTTTATCCATCGCCGTAATCTTTCGTCTTGGGTCTTTCTGGGCTTCCTGCAGCATTGGTATTGCCTCATTATACTGTTCATTATGAAGCAAACGAACGCCGTATTCATATTTTAGGTTCAGGTCGGTCGGATAGTTTTGTATACAGAGTCGATAATGCTGCAATTCAAAATTGTTTAGTTGTGTAATCAATCCTTCCAGTTCGGCTTTGGCCTGTGCATCACCCGGCTTGGCATCAAGCACCACTTGTGCCTGTCTTATCTTGCGTCTGAACTGTTTTATTCTTAATAGCCCCGCTCGCTGCTTGAAGGAAAAGTCATTCTTGGTTTTATAGGCATTTTCCAGAAACCCTATCGCCTGATTCTCGGCTTCGTCGTTTTGCAAATCTGCCAAAGCTTCTGCAAATTCAAATATGTTCTTCGATAAACTTGGATTCTGGATAAGTTTCTTTCTGGCATCCTGAACAGCCGAAAGGCGATAGTCCTCTGTCTTAACGACTCTATCCTGGGCGTAAAGTTTCGCTTGCGCATCGCTATCCTTGATGGATTGTCTAAAGTCGCCTTCTGTATCATATTTGCCTCTGGCCATAGTTAGTTCCGCTGAGATGTTTTTGCACTCCTCCGCCAAATCCCCATCATCCGGCCTGAGCCTGCAGGCCCGCTGACACGCAGCAAACGCTTTATCAAACTGGCCTAAATCAAGATAGCAATCTTTTAACAGGATATATGTTTGTACAGATGGTTTATCCGCAACATTAGTTGTCTGGAAAATCAAATTAGCAAGCCATGTAGCCGTCTTTGTATAACCGCCTGCTACTGCTGCTTTAAGGATTGCCTCGGCATAAGGTAGATGGTCAGGGTCTCTTGCAAAAAGGTATTCGGCGTTAAGCATCTGCTCAAGAGGAGATTTGCCTCGCAGATGCTTAACTCTTTCAACCATAGTGGGTTTTTTGCCGCCTTTTCCCTTACGCTGAAGGGCCAGCTCACAAAGCGGCAGATGTCCCTCTTGTAGTGCTTCAGGGGCGTAGCGCAACCCGTCAAGATACATCTCAATTGCGTAATCAAAATTTCCTGTTTCTGCTACCTTGCGGGCTTTCTCAAAAAAAGCCTTGGCCTTGGCCAAATCCGCAGCATTTTCTTCTAACATCTGCTTTACTCAAATCCCTATCCTTCGACTTCGCTCAAGATGGTGAGCCTGTCGAACCATTTACAATAATGTCAATTTCTCCTCATCATATTCTTCAGCCTGAATTTGTCAACAAATAAATACCCCTGCCGTTAGGCATGGCCAAGTCCATTACATTGCCCCATTTTTTCACCGTGTTAGCTGTAAGCTCTGCATTTAGAAAAAGTTGTATTCACTTCGTGGACTTGGTCATCCCTTACGGGACTGGTGTCATCCCACCAATAAGGCAACCCGACAATTTTGTCGGATAACTTCTTCGCATGCTCGATATTACATTAATTAATTACGCAAAAATTTTTTGAAAGTTTCCATTGACAAGTTTGACATATTAGTGAAAATGCAAATTGGTTACGTAATTAGTCAGGGAGGACTTATTGCGTATAACCTAAAGCCCTGGTTATAACACAGGGCTTTTTTTATTATGCTCAAATTCATAAACTCACAAAATATATAATCTTACAGTATTCTCAAAAAAAATTTGTTAATTTTATTGTTTTTTCCTGTTTTTTCCCTTGACATTTTCCTAAAGACATACTATGGTCGCAAAGCGATTTCGAGGAATGAAAGTTTGCCGGACTTTTATGTTTTACCTCTCGGCAAAAAATTGGATGGAGGAGTTTTTGCAATAAAGGAAAAACAGATGACAGGAGGTTGGGAAGGGGTTTCGTTGTGCACTTTCCTTTTTTATTCTCCCTAACTCCCTATTTTTCAAAAAGTTAAACTTTGAGAACTACTCAGACTTCGGCTTTATAGTTTTTAGCTGGTTCTTATGTTGCGAGTGCACACTGGCGGTTTCGCCATATAAAGGAATAAAGGCACGTTGCAACAGTGAGGCAGGGGGACGAACGGATTCGTCTCCCGATTTTTTTATAGCTGCTGACTTGGTTTTATGCAAGATTTGTCAACCTCACCCAAGAGAGCAGGGAACAGAAATCCGGAAATATGTACTTTGTATTGTGAGCAATTCTTTGGGTAATGGTTCGACTTCGCTCACCATAAATTATTAACTTGGATTGATATGATTACCGTTTGGCGTAAGCCATCCCTTACGGCAGTGCGCTTGTAATTCTCGAAGCTCATCAAAAAAGGGAGTTCTTTTCTCCTCCACACAAGCAGCAGCATACAAATACATAGCCGCCGACCAGCTCTGCCAATCCTCTCCTTGAGGCGTCCCATCCTGTGCTCGGTGCCATTCATTGAAGCCGAACTCCACCTTCGCCTCTCGTGCAGGTCGAACAAGGTTTGTCAAAGCAATCAGTCTTTTCTGTGCAAGCTGCTCTCTCCCTGCCGCTACTAACGCTGCTACATAAAATCCGCATATAAAGGGCCATACGCCACCATTATGGTATTCACCTGGCTGATTGTATTTTTTGTATCTTGGCAGCCAATCCGGGTCTTCGGGTCTTATGTAAGGAAAGAAGTTAGGCGGCAGGTCAACAGCTAAGTCTTCATTCTTTCTCAGCGCTGCACATTCTGTTTCTATCCAGGCAACAAGCTGCCTTGCTCGGGATGGTAAAGCAATACCTGAAAGTATTGCCAGACTGTTGCCCAAAAGGTCGAAACGCTCGCTCCCGTATACCTTGTAAGACCACAGCGCATAATATGGTTTATTTCTTAGCACCAAACCCTCGTGTACGTGACGGTTTTGCTTGTCCCCCTTAACGGTGAATCGCCCCATTGCCTCTCGAAGTCTTTCTGCTCGCTCATTCTGACCGAACAGCCGTAAGTAAATATACACAATCGTATTTACATACAATCCATATCCCAATACCCATTGCTCATCCCGCCAATCACTGGTTGGTAGCTGGTCTACAATAACACGGTCAGATGGACTTTGGTATTCCATCCACGTCATTGCTTTCTGGACTGCTTGTTCCAGAAAATCGGCCTCGCCGGTAAATTTGCGGAAAAGGGCAACCGCCATCAAGAATAAAGGCGTGCAATCGCTCGACCCACGGTCGGTCGGGTCATGGACCAGCGAAGGAATATGACCAAGACGGCTCTGGTTT
>CAZOQJ010000067.1:0-12789 GCA_964581905.1 uncultured Pirellulales bacterium | reverse complement strand
GTAGCTGGTGGGGCAACCCTATTCCAATGTGTTGTATCGATGTTGGCGGCTGGGGCTGGCAAGATGGTGGATGCAACCGAAGCTGTGTATCTGAGAGTATTTGTCCAAATAACTAATGTGTTGTATCGATTGTGGCGGCTGGTGTTGGCAGGACAACAGAGTCTGCGTATCTGAGACTATTTGTCCAGGCGGCTCAGTGCCATAATCAGTACAAATAAACAGCTTTGATGGTTTTCGCCAGCAAGTAGAACAAAAGAGCTGCCCGATTAAAAACCGGGCAGCTTTTTTTCATAAACATCCAGCAAGAAGGTCAATCTTGACCCTGGTCATTTTCTGCAGGGTTTTTCATTCGGATTTGTCCATTCTCCGTAGTTCCAGCCTTCGCAGCCGCTTCGGCGGAGAAGGTACTACGAAGGATGAATTTCGTATCCCCGTTTTCACAGGGATGAGTTTACCCCTGCGAAAGCAGGGGTGCTTTGAATTTCGATATTATCCCCGCCTCCTTTCGTACTTGTTTGTCCTGTGTTTAACAAGCTCCTGCCGTAATTTATTGCGGGGCTTTCTGTCCACCGTCCATTGTTTTCTGCTGACCTTCCTTCAGCAGTCTCTCCAGTTCCTTCTTCGCCATCTTCGTATGCGGATGCTCCGGTCCTAAACTCTCTTCGAAGATTTTAACCGCACGCTGATACAACGCTTCTGCCTCTTCTAACCGGCCGGTTGCCTTAAGCAATCCTGCCAGATTGCCCAGGGCACCTGCAACCTGCGGGTGCTTTGAACCCAAAGATTCTTCCCAGATTTCAGCCGCTCGACGCATCATCGACACTGCCTCTTCTAATCGGCCGGTATTCTTAAGCAACTTCGCCAGATTGTTCAGGGCACCGGGGAACTTTGGCTTGATTTCCAACGCCCGGTTATACATATTGATTGCCTCGTCGATTCGGCCCATCGACTCCAGTACGGAGCCGTAGTCGTAATATGCCATTGCCAGTTCCGGGTCCAACTGGATAGCTTTCTCGATGCAAGCGATAGCTTCCTGGTACTTACCCATCCTGAACAGAATATACCCCTTATCGCTATGTGCTTTGGCGTAATAGGGATTAAGGGCCAGCGATTTTTCCAATTCCTCCAAAGCTTCGGCATACTGTCCCGAATCCGCCAATTCTTTGGCTTTGAGAAAATGGCGATAGGAGTCCTGCACCGGAGTGCTGATAGAGGCTATTGCATCAGGTGAGTTGTACAGGAATTCAGGGATGTTAACCGCTCTGTTTGCGGCCGTCGAGTTCGGAATCAGAATTGCGGGACTATCATTACCGCTTTCGTCAATGTGAGTAAGAAACATTTGTGTAAAAGGCGAAAAGCCTTTCGAAGCAAATACGAGCCATCTACCATTTGGCGACCAGCTATGCCACGAGTTCATCAAAGACAAATTGCAGCTCATTTCCCGCGTTTTGCCCCCTTGGGCGGGTATTATGTATAGCTTGCTGTCCGGCCGCATAAGTTGTCCCTTGTTGGTCCGCACAAAAACAATCCATTTTCCGTCGGGTGAATATCTGGCAAATGAGTTGCTCATGCCATTCTGCGATGCACCTTCCAGCCGCGTTGGCAGCCCACCGGCGCCGTCATTAAATGGCATCGTGTAGAGGTCATATTGGATAAGCGTCTCATTCGGGTCATTTACGTGCTTGGGCATCACTTGGGTTTCATAGTTATCCTTTGCTTTGGCTCTCGAGAAAACAATGCCTCTTCCATCGGGACTCCAGCAGGCATTGGTATGAACGTAATTAGGGTCGTTAGCGCCCGGCAGAGGTTCCATCCTTCCGGTATCCCTATAGTAGACCACGAAGATGCCCCTTGTTGGGTAAAAGGATTGCAGAAACCTGAAATCAGAGTAGTTGGCAACAAAGGTAGACTCGTTTAGTGTGCTGATAACATATTTACCGTCAGGCGAGACCTGTGAGAACAAGCCGAAATTCATGTGTCCCTTCGGCGAGTATCTATACGAGCTCCAGGTAATGATATCATCGGCAGCGATAACCATGTTCTTCCCGACCTTCGCCAGGGCGTAAGCCCCTTTGTCTCCTTGCGGGCCGTCCATATCCATACCAAGCACCTTGCCGTCGCGCGAGAAAGTATGACAATTCACACAAGTGGGCATGTCTCTAAGCACAACGCGGGCGGAAGGTTTGGAAATATCGCGCAGCCTCCATACAATGAGGGGCATTGCCTCATTGGCAAGTGGCTTTATCACACCTGTTGAAGTTTCGGACGGCATCAGTGGCACATCACGGTAAAAGATGGGCACGCCAACAGGGTCCTTTGAGACCATAAGCTGCATATTTGCCCTTGACAGAATTTCCGGCTTGCTGCCGCTCGCCTCGGCGAAGCTCGTCGAAGCCGGGCTGCGAAAACCGGTGACGGTCACAGTCCCAAACGACTCGACGCAATGTCGCTTAACGACATCCCACGTGCGCTCGTCGGGTGTCCACGCTTTTGCAGAAACATCATAATCGCTTCGCCTGTAGTTTTCGTTGCTCCAACTGACAGCCTCCGGGTCAATCTGTGGTTCAACCTGCTTTCCCGCAGTGAGAGCGTATATGTGAAATGGATTGTTCTTAAAAGTTATATCTATCAACCACAGGTCTGCTGCCTTTTCCGAGTCATGCCATAGAAAGGTAGGGGCGACAATCTCAGACGGGAAAATGGATTTATTGAATGGGTAATCGAGAGTTATTGGCGAATACTCTCTCTCGGGGACAATGCTCGCAAGAATAGACCGTATAAGGCCGGCGGCTGGCTTAGGACCGGCTATCGAACTCGTGTCCTTGTCTAAGGCCAGAAAAAGGTCTCGACTGAGGGGACGGTCCTCTAAGAAACGGTAAAGGAAGAAAACCGAAATTGCCCCGGCAGCTAAAATCAGGAATATAATCAGCAAGTTTCGAATGGTTCGGCTTATCATACAACTTCTCTCTTTGCCAGCTGGGTAATATATACGCAATTATTGTGCACATCTATCATAGCATAAAAGTATAATAGATTTGAGCGGGAAATGAAACTTTTATGAGGCTTTTAATCCTGCAGCACAATATAATATCGAAAACCCCGTTTTTGAACTTAAGTAAAAACGGATGATTTTTCCCAGTGAGTTGTAGAAAAAGGCTGTCCGATTAACAATCGGGCAGCTTTTTTTAAGTTCATTTTTAAAAAGCCGCCACTCCGTGTCACAAATTTCACAGATTTTTTGAACGTTGATAGCCATTTTCAAATAAGAACCAAAGTTCAGGAAATTTTACTTGATATACTCGACGATTGATTTAGAATTCGGTGGGAGTAACAGAATCGGTCGAATTTGTGATGTTAGGCCGTTTTGAAAGTTATCATAAACAGGAGTAATGAAATGCGTAGATTTATCAATAAGCAATCGATTATACTTTTCTTTTCACTTTCGTTTTTACTAACAACGTCTTGTGCTCCAAACTTGAAGCAACGAGTTATAGAATTCCAGGAAGCTCACAACAGACTGGATGTCGAGAAACTACTAGAACTGTCCACCGATGACGTGAGACAAGAGGACAGCGGCGGTTATCAGTGGATAATGCGGGAGGCCATATTGGACAGTCGTATATTTCTAACAGATATTAGGGTTAATGGAGACGTTGTTACCTGCAAAGCTAAACAGCAGGACGACTGGTTCAAAACTGCTGGAATCGATGCAGTATATTATGAATCTTTTCAATTCACTTTCAAAGACGGATTAATAAAAGATATTAGCTCAACGTATACGCAGGAGAGTGCCGATGCGATACGGGAGTTTAAGGCAACCTTCTATAAATGGGCTGGTGAAAAACTGGGCCCAGAAAGTGCAGAATTGATAACAAAGGGAATTACTATAGAAAATGCCGACAAATGGCTGACGTTGGTGCAAGAGTGGCGAGAGGAAACTGAGAAAGAAGAAAAGTAATAAAGTATGTTTAGTACCTAAACCAGCAATAAAACCGCAGGCACCACAACCAGGTGGCGGTGGCAGCTGCACATGTGATTCAGGATGTGACGGTACTGCCATATCACCTAGTTTCAATCAGAATGGCTCAGGTACATACTGCTGGCGAGCAACCTCATGTAATTACATAAACTCCTGGTGCTTGAATAAGTTAGAGGTAAATGATCAGGATTACACGAACAGTTTCTCATTTACTTCCAGTTTCCCAGCCAAGATAAACGGCTATTGGTATATCTACTACAGTGGTTCTGTCCCTTGGAGTCACTTTGAGCTTAAATAACTGATGATTTTTCTCAGCAAGTAGAACAAAAGGCTGCCCGATTAACAACAGGGCAGCTTTTTTTGAATTTTTTTTGATTCGGCCGAAGGTAAAAAAAGATGAAAACATTTGGAATATAGCTATAATATCAAGAGCAACAAGATAAGAGATGATGCCGACATCGAGTTCTTTTATGGAAAAAAGAGAATATATTTTTTTATAATATCCTAAATATGAAGCGAAGACATTTGTTTATAATACTGATTTTACTTCTTCTATGCCTCAACCTTCGTCTAGTCAATTGCGTTGGTATAGGAACTAATGATGATATTGCTTATATTCAAAATGCACGGGTTTTGGCATTAGGGAAAAGCCCAATTAGTTCCGGTTTTAATCAGCCTGGTTTTCGCTTAGGTATGGTAGCCCCTCTTGCGCTATTATACAAGGTATTTGGACTTAATGATGCAGCTTTTTCTTCTTATCCATTAATCTGTTCACTTATTACCTGTTTGTTAATTTACTTAACGGCAGCTCGACTATGGGGAACTGGTGCTGCAATAGTTGCTTCGTTACTTTGGATTGCATATCCTCTGCAGATTGTTTTCGATACCCAGCTTTCTCCCTCAAACCAACATGCAACTTGTGTAGCAGCGGCTTTATTTTTTTATTTTTATTCTACTACTGATAGAACCTCTTCATCTCCTTCGACCTTGCTCCCGTCTCGCCCTCGGCGAGCCGAGGCGGACAGGACAGGCATTTCAAGGTTTAATTTTTTATCAAAATTGAGAGAACCGGTATTATTAATACTCTGCGGCGTATTTCTTGGACTTGGATGGTGGATAAATGAATTATTTGTAACTTTTATACTTGTAGTTCTACCTTTTCTCTTTCTGATTCGGCCGAGAATTAAACATCTATTGTGGATAATAATAGGATTTCTATTTATAATATTTTTAGAATTATTAATAGTTAAAATATCGACTGGTTCGTGGCTTACAAGATTTAACTGCATACTTAAAACAGAAGCGATTATTCAGAGTAATATAGATTATGAGTATTTGCCGAGGACCCTTTTTAAAGTTTGGAACATGAATCCTCTTTATGATGAGAGTCATTTTGGAATAATCTGGTATTTATTTATTATAGTATCGATTGTAGCATTATTATTGAGGCAAAAGCTCCCCCTGGCCTTGGCATTAGGCTGTTGGCTCTGGATAGCTTATCTTCAATGGGGCATTCAAGACCCGGATGGTACGCCTATTGCCAGATATATTCGTTACATCTCTATGATTGTTCCAATTCAATGCTTAGTCTTTGGAGCAATACTTGGACACCTTCTGAAATTCTCAAGGAAATTAAAACCGGTTTTAATATTTTTATTTGTTCTTCTGCTTATACATCTATCCTGGCTTGGGACAAAGGCGGTAAATACGGTTAAAATACGCACTGATGATTTTAAAAAAATTGCTAAATATCTCGTGAATTTAAAATTAAAAAACGATGATATAATATACACAGATTATTATGCTTCAAATTTTGTTAAACTTTATTCAAAAGGAAGTTTAAACATCCAAATGGTAGATCAACTTAAATGGATGACTAATCCACCACGAAAAGGATATATTGTTAAAGATAGTTCACGAGTCCTTTTTGAGTTACCAGAATATCCCAAACAATTACCTCAATGGTATACAGCCCCTCCCCTATCTAATTGGCAGTTACTTCATACAGTCCGTGGCAGAGAGGTTGGGGTATATAAAACATTTGACCCTAAAATTTACAGGATATTACCTTGATACCGAACTTTTGCGATTGTAAGGCGAAACCAATTGGGCCTTAATATGCTGAGCAGACTTGCGTTAAGTGAGAAAATAAATGATTAAAAGATTAATATATATTTTAAGACATTTTTTAAACCATTCTTTTATAAGATTTGCTCTTGTAGGTTTTTTAGGAATGATTACAAATCTTATTATTTTTTTTATTTTTGTTGATATTTTTAAATTCTGGGCAAACGTAATCGCCATAATGGCTTTTTTGTTGGCTGGTATACAAAATTATATTTTACATCATAAATGGACTTTTAGTAAAACCACACGTGGCGAAAAAATCTCCTTTTATAGCTGGGTTAAATTTAATATGACTACAATAGTCGGACTTGGAGTTAATCTTATAGTATTAAATATAGTATTATACTTTTTCACTGTTCCTTATAAAGTGATTGCGCAGTGTTGTGGGGTTGGTAGTGGAACGGTATTAAACTATTTAGGTTCAAAATATTTTGTTTTTAATAAAAATAAATTCGGAAATAAAGAAAAAGAGTCTGTTTAAAAACTTTATGTGCGATGGAGTCATTTTTTATTTATTTTTCGAATAGTATCGCAAATAATGTCAATCTGCTCCTTCTTAAGACCCGAGGCGGAGGGAAGATATAATCCTTTTTGAGATATTTCGTCGGTAACAGGGTACTCTCCTGAGCAATCACAGCCAAAATTCTCCAGGGATTTTTGTCTGTGCATCGAGACAAAAAATGGACGCGTACCAATACCTTCTTCTTTCAGGGCTTGCATTAATTGGTCACGATTTAATTTAAAACCATCTTCTATCAAAATAGAATACATCCAGTAAGAATTGAGTGCCCATTCCTTTTCACAGGGCAAAGTAATGCCATTAACATCTTTTAATCTTTCATTATACAGTTTTGCATGCTCTCTTCTTAACTTAACATAAGTATCAATTTTTTCCAATTGAGCAAGTACAATTGCTGCATGAACATTAGTCATCCTGTAGTTAAAGCCGATATCATCGTGTGAAAAAACTCTTGGTTTATCCAGCGGGAAGCAGAGATTTTTAAAATATCGACAATTATCATAAAATTTTTGATTATCAGTAACAACGATACCACCTTCGCCGCAGGTTATCATTTTGTTGGCGAAAAAGCTAAAACATGCAATATCACCCAGGGAGCCACATTTTTCCCCTTTATATAAAGACCCCATGCCCTCGGCAGCATCTTCAATAATAAGAAGATTATGTTTTTTTGCGATGTTTAGGATAGGGGCCATATTACAGGGGTGACCATAAATGTGTACCACCATAATTGCCTTTGTTTTAGATGTGATTTTTTCTTCAATTAAATCGGGATTGATATTCCAGGTCTCTCTGTCGCAATCTACAAATACAGGTTTTGCACCGCAAAAACAGACAGAAAACGCACTGGCAATCATGGTAAATGCAGGAATAATTACCTCATCACCTTCGCTTACCCCAATGGCTCTTAATGCGAGATGCAGGGCGGTAGTGCCGCTTGTTGTTACTGTTCCGTAATTTACACTGATATATTCAGGAAATTTTTGCTCAAAATCTTTTATATATTTACCCCCGGAAGAAATCCAGGTTGAGCTGATAGCCTCTTTTACATATTCTAATTCATTACCATCTAAGAAAGGTTCACATACAGGTATCATTTTTGGTCTCCTTTTAAATTTTGAGGTAAAATCCTGTAAATTTTAGGGTCAAACTCTTCATACATCTCGACCTTTTTCCCATGGACTGTATGAAGTAACGGCCAATACTGCGGGGGGGATAAACTCCATTCCGGCATTGAACTGCGATATTGCGGCAATTTAATAACATACCATGAACCATCGGCAACAAGAATTCCTTTTTTGGGTAGACTTGGTTTTGGCTTTTGAAAAGTTACATTTTTAACGTTTAAACCTTCTTTTGAATAAAGTTCGATAAAATTTCTGGTTAGAGTATCTGTATATATTACATCACCATCCCTTAAATTCATGAGAAATTTAGTTATTTCTTTAAAATCCTCGGTGTGTATTTTTGCCGTATTTACTGCCTTTGTTCCAAGCCAGGACAGATGTATAAATAGAATAATAAATAAAAATATTATAACCGGCTTTAATTTCCTTGAGAATTTAACAAGGTGTCCGAATATTGCTCCAAAGACCAGACATTGAATAGGAACTATCATAGAGATGTAACGGATATATTTAGCAATTGGTTCACCCTTCGGCGATTGGACCCCCCCATTGAAGATAAGCTATCCAGAGCCAACAGCCTAATGCCAAGGCCAAAGGGAGCTTTTGCTTGCCATTCCCCGTAGTACTACGAAGGACGAACAGTAATAATGCCAAAATCGTTACTATAACAAATAAATACCAGATTATCCCAAAATAGCCTTCATCGTGAAGAGGGTTTATATTCCATATCTTAAAAAGGGCTCTCGGCAGATATCCATATTCTTTATTGCTCGCAACGGCTGCTTCCGTTCTAAGTATGCAGTCAAACCTTGCAAGCCATGAAAAGCTCACGATTTTAACCATTAATAATTCTAAAAATATTATCAATAGAAATCCTGTCACTATCCACAATAGGTGTTTAATTTTAGGCCGTACAATAAAAAGAAAGGGTATAACTACCAGTATGAAGGTCACAAATATTTCATTTACCCACCATGCAAGTCCGAGGAATACGCCACAGAGTATTAATAATACCGGCTCTCGCCATTTTAATAAAAAATTAAACCTTGAAATACTTGAGGAAGTCTTACCGGCAGCAGCATAAAAATAGAGCAATAGTACCGCTGCTACACAGGTTGCCTGCTGATTTGAAGGAGAAAGTTGTGTATCGAAAACAATCTGCAGCGGATATGCAATCCACAGCAGAGAAGCAACTATTGCAGCGCCCATTCCCCACAATCGAGATGCTGTCAGGTAAATCAACGCACAGGTAATGAGTGAACAGATTAATGGATAAAGGGAAAAACCTATCTCATTATATCCAAACACTTTGTATAATAATGCAAGAGGAGCTACCATACCTAAGCGGAAACCACACTGGTCAAAACCGGCAAGTGGGTTATGCCCTTGTGCTAAGGCACGTGCATTTTGAATATAAGCAATATCATCATTAGTTCCTATACCAACGAAATTGACTAGACGAAGGTTGAGGCATAGAAGAAGTAAAATCAGTATTATAAACAAATGTCTTCGCTTCATATTCAGGGTATTACGAAAAAATATATTCTCTTTTTTTCGTAAAGGGTTTCAACGCAGGCACTGTTTCCTACTCCTGTTGCTCTATATTCCAAGCGCTTTTCATCTTTCTTTCTTTTCGTATGATAGGCTATTCTGGCCTTAAATGGGTCATCATTTTGCGCAAAAATAGCATCATTTTGCGCAATTTGTCCTTGTGAACGCCACAGAGATATTGTAAGAATAAATTATGCCAAAGATTCTCAAAATCATACTGCTCATCGAAAGGTCAAGAGCCTTCGACAGGGAAATGCTTCAGGGCATCGTCCAGTACTCTAATATTCACGGGCCATGGCTGTTTTACATAGAACCGGAAGCATACAGAAATGACAGAGAGCAAACATATAAGTGGATAAAAGGATTAAATGCCGATGGGATTATAGCTCATACCTGGGAAGCCGATATCGTTAAGATGATTACCAAATTGGGGCTTCCTACAATTATTAATGGTAAGGCAAAGCCAACTTTGAGGACATTTGCTAGAGTAGCTGACCAGGTAGCGATTGGCCGCATGGCCTCTAAATATTTCCTGGAACGAGGGTTCAAGCAGTTTGCTTACTGCGGCTTTGATGATATGCTCTGGTCTCAGCACCGGGGTAAGTATTTCAGTAAGGTAGTAGCCGAGTCCGGCTTTGAGACGCATTTCTACCGGCAGCCTAAGGCAAAGCACTTACGTACCACGGCCAAGGAACAAAAAAACATTGCCAAATGGCTCCGCGCACTGCCGAAGCCTGTAGCCGTAATGACCTGTAATGACGACCGTAGCGTGGATGTTTTGGTAGCCTGCAAGATAGCAAATATCGAGGTGCCGAGGGAAGTGGCAATCCTGGGTGTGGATAATGATGAATTAGTCTGTGAGCTATCCCATCCTCAGTTATCAAGCATAGCCCTGAGTATCAAAAGAGTCGGGTACGAAACTGCAAAACTCTTGGATAAGCTGTTGAGGGGGCGAAAATTAGCAGAAAATGAAAAAGAAGTGCATATCTTTCCTCTGCACATTGTAACCAGACAATCAACAGACATTATGGCGATAGAAGACCAGCAGGTCGAAGAGGCGGTCAACTTTATTCGCGAGCATTCCAGAAAGATACTCCAGGTCAACGATGTTGCGCGGGCTGTCGGCCTGTCCCGCCGGGCTTTGGAGCAGCGTTTCCGCAGAGCACTTGCGCGCTCAGTGCATGAAGAGATCAAATACAACCGCGTTAATCAGATGGCTAATATGCTAATCGGCACAAATTTATCACTATCCCAAATCGCAAGGTTGTTGGGATATCCAAACGCGAGTAATATATCCCGCTATTTCAAGCAACAGAGGAGAATTAGCCCATCGGACTACCGCAAGAAAGTCGGGCCCAAATAGGCCTATGCGGACAGCAGCTTTCTTAACCTAATTTTCCGGCTTTACCTTAATCGTTGTTATTCATCTACGGTGACCCGAATCCCCAATGCCGGCATCATTTCTTATCCAGTTGCTCTTGATATTACGGCTATATTCCAAATGTTCTCATCTCTTTTTATTTTACTTTCGGCTGAATATTAAAAATGAATTTATAAAAAAAGCTGCCCGGCTTTTAACCGGGCAGCCTTTTTCTACTTGCTGGTGAAAACTATCAAAGCTGTTTATTCACATTGGTTACGACACGTAGCCGCCTGGGCAAATACTCTCAGATATACAGCTCTGATTGCACTGCCAACACCAGCCGCCACAATCGATACAACACATTAGTTATTTGGACAAATACTCTCAGATACACAGCTTCGGTTGCATCCACCATCTTGCCAGCCCCAGCCGCCAACATCGATACAACACATTGGAACAGGTGTGCCCCACCAGCTACAGGTACCGCAGTCGCAGCTGCCACCGCTCGTGGTTGTTGTGCTTGTACTCGATGCGGTTGTTGTTGTGCTTGTTGTGGCTGCGGTTGTTGTTGTGCTTGTTGTGGCTGCGGTGGTTGTTGTGCTTGTCGTGGCAGCGGTTGTTGTCGTGCTGCCGCACTGGCTACCGACGCAGCCGCCTTCACAACTACTCGGACATACGCAGCTTCGCCTGCATCCACCATCGTACCAGCCCCAGCCGCTGCAACTTTCACAACACATAGGGACGTTTGAGCCATACCAGTCACACGTACCGCAGTCACATCCGCCGCCGCTAGTTGTGGTCGTCGTGGCGCTGGTTGTGGTCGTGCTTGTCGTTGCAGCAGTTGTTGTTGTGCTTGTTGTGCCTCCGCCGCTCACCGAGAACGAGAACCCATTACACTCGAGTCCCTGACCGCCTCTCATGATTTCAAAGCCTGCTTCCATGTCATGAAGGTACCATGAAGGATCCACATAACCGCGGGAAATAGCATCATTAATGAAATCCATCATGTCGCCGCTTGCGGAACTCCTGCCCAATAGTATATATTGAACGAAATTCCAGTTCCCCTGGTGATAATACACATCATGCCCATTAAAAGTCCCCACCTGGTTACCAGACCAACCCATATTCTGTACATCCAGTACAATCATAATTTCTGCGCCACCATCATACCCACTACTGGAATCCTGGTTTGGACTTAACCAGCATTCGGCTGCAACATTATAGTCTCCGTCAGGCCTACTGCTGCTAACGTTAAAGCTGAAGGGAGCACTACTAACGTTGCTTACCAGTATGGGCATCCCGCTGTTGTTCGTACAATCGCCCCAGTGGCAACCTTTCCAGATGGATGGGTAGCCAGCAACAGAGCCCTGGTTGTGTTCGGATACAGAAACAATAAAACCTGTTCCCCCTGTTGACTGGATGCACTGCAGTGTATCTGCTCCCCAGACACAATTCTGAAGCTTGTATTCCCCTCCGCTGACCTCGACCACGCCATATTTTTCACAAGTTTCCTGTGCTTGCGCCGTTTGGCCGAGAAGTAATACCATCGCCATGATTGCGATTAAATATGCTTTTTTCATTTTGTTCTCCTTTTTTTGATTTACGTTAACTTTATTTACCTAATTAATTACTCTTGTTTCTCCCCGTTACACCTCCTTTTCTACCCCCTAAAGTTGCATGTAAAACAACCGTGGTTCGCCGACCCTGACAGGTTATGCAAAATAGATATGATATCGGCATTAAGCCACAACGATTTATAATATCTCCGAACCCAAAGGAGCATCGGAAGGTTAAACAAAAAGGTGCTACTGTAGATATGCACATCTTTGCAGCGCAGGCGCAGTCTCTTGCGGATATGACAAACCAATCTTAAAGCAAAAACAAACCATTCCATAGACCACAATCCCTTGTAGGGTCTCTCTTAAGAATATTTCTTTTTGGGAATAGTTTTTTTACTACGTTGTTACCCCATCAACATTCGTGTAATCTGTTTTACCGGTAAAGGTCCCCCTGAGAGAACCCCTAAGAGATTACCCTTCAAATAAAAGTTCCCACGAGGGTTCCCCCAACAAACTACTCTTTTAGGTGTAAATCTCCGCTAAACCCTTTTTCTATCATCCAT
>CAZOQJ010000066.1:0-12986 GCA_964581905.1 uncultured Pirellulales bacterium | reverse complement strand
ATTTTATGCCTTCCAGATTCTACCCTGAGTTTAACCAGATAGCTATTATTCGTCAGACGCTTCATTACCATCCTCCCGGCTGGAGCAGGTCGCTGACCGGCTCATTCCACCAGTTTGGGTCTCTGAAATACTGTTTTAGCATCATAGCGGCTACGATGCCATCGCCAGCGGCTGTAGCTAACTGCATTGCAGCACCTATCCTACAATCACCGGCTACAAAGACGCCCGGTACCTTTGTTCGCAAATATGCACAGTCGCACTTGATAAAACCACGGTCGGTAAGCTCCACAAAACCCTTCAAAAAGCCGGTATTCGGCACCATACCAATAAAGATAAATACGCCGTCGCAGGGATAATCTTCTTCCTTGTTGGTTTTGACATCTTTTAATCTGACCGACTGGACTTTGCCCTGGCCCAAAATGGCGGTTGCGACAGTATTGGGTTTGATGAGCAAATTTGAATTCTGCTCACTGGCCTTTGCTGAAAGCTCCTCGGTGAGTACTCTGGATGCTCTGAATTCATCTCTGCGGTGAATGATGGTTACCTTGGCGGCGTATTTTGTCAGGTGCAGGGTTTCCTCTATCGCGGTATTTCCGCCGCCGACAGCAACGACGTTTTTGCCTTTGAAAAATGGCGCATCGCAGGTGCCGCAATAGCTGACGCCTGATCCGGCAAATTCCTCTTCGCCGGGGACACCGAGCTTGCGATAGATACTGCCCAATGCGAGGATAACAACTCTTGCAGTGTACTCATCCTTATCGCAATAAACAGCGATATTGCCGTCTTTTAGTTTTTCCAGTTTTGTTACTTCACAGCCGGTTTTAATTTCGGCGCCGAAGCTCTCTACCTGCTTTTGCATTTGGGTTACCAAGCCTGCACCATCGATTCTTTCTATAGCTGGGTAGTTTTCGACTCTGTCGGTATTGATGATTTGCCCGCCGGGCATAAATTTTTCCAGTATTAACGTCCTGAATCTATCGCGTGCAGTATAAAGAGCCGCCGCCAATCCCGCCGGCCCGGCACCAATAATAATAACATCAATAATAACATCGTAAATATCACTCATTTCTAAAATCACTCCGTATTTTCTATTTTATCTTCATCTTGGATTTGGTTTAGCTGCAGGCCGAAGCGGTCGAGCTTTTTGTGGCCTTCATCGTATTGACTATAAGCGTTTCGCAGATGTTTGCCGAGTACATCCCAGTTGTTGATAAAATCAGCGAAAGAGGCGTTCAGCCGTTTTAAGTTCTGGCGAATTTCGGCGGCCTGCTTTTCTATCTGCAGGCCGTGCAGGCCCATCACCACCGTCATAAGATACGCATACAAAAGGTTCGGCGATACGGGAATTATCTTCTTATCCAGCGAGTGCTGCAAAATATCCTGCGTCTCGCCTGCATATTTGACAATCGTTTCGTAATAGATATTCTCAGCCGGTATATACATTATAGCAAAATCAAGTGTGCCCTCAGCGGGTCTTATATAATTATCAGCAATTTTATCGATGTGAGCAGTTACATCTTTGAGGAATTGCCTGCGAAGTTTTACTTTTTCCTCATCAGTTTCCGCTGTTACTACTTTTTCAAAACCCGGCAGCGGAAATTTCGCATCGATGGAGACTGAAAAATCGGCTAATTGAATCAAAGCATCGACCTTTTGGCCATCTTTGAATGTGTATTGAAGTTTGTAACTATCTTTGGGCAGGATTTGCGCCAGCAGGTTTTCGAGCGACCATTCTCCCATCTGGCCCCGCAGCTTTGGCGAGCTTAAGATATCCTCGAGGCGTCTGACATCGGTACCAAGCTGCAGCATTTGCTCGGAGGACTTTTGCAATCCCCCAATTTGAGTATTAAGCTGGCCTAAGACCTGCTGGCTGGACTGCAGGCCTTGAGTAAGAGTGTTTTGACCCTGCCGGAGAGAATTTTGCAGACTTTCGGTGGTTTTATCCTGAGCGGCTCTTAACGCTTCGAGCTGCTGCTGGAGCAGGCCAATATTTGCGGTCTGGCCGGCAATATCACTTCTGGCTGTGAAACTTGAGCTTATAAGCCAAATCAACAGCGCCAAGACGGCCAGAACCAAAACAATCCCTATAGCTATGAAAATCGATTCCATCCTTTTATCCTTTAATCCTGCCTTGATTATAGAAGGGCAATCAATAAACGTCAACCCCATTAGAAATAACCATCTCTATTCTCTATAACCTCCTTAAAGCGAATTTTCTCCGTAAGGAGTCCCTATGACTAACGGGGTCAAAGAGTAAAAGCGAGGACTTTAGGGGCTTAAATAAAACTTGATATGTAAGTCGAACCTTTGTATCGTCTTGGGACAAAATAAGAATCAGTAAATTTTTTATATGCAATGGCAGAAATAAAGGCAATTATTTTTGACTGGGGCGGGGTACTGGCAGATGACCCTGCACCGGGCTTGATGCAATATTGCGCCGATAAGCTTTCCGTATCCAAAGAAGATTATATCAAGGCCCATAAAAAGTTCGCACAAGATTTCCAGAAAGGATTAATCAGTGAAGAGAATTTCTGGGCCAAAGTTTGCAAAGAATTAAACAAACCAATTCCAAAAGTTAAGTCTTTATGGGGTGATGCCTTTAGGTCCGTCTGTTCACCAAAGGCCGATGTTTTTGCCATGGTCTCGACACTGCGCCATTCTGGCTATCACACCGCCCTTTTATCGAATACAGAAGTGCCGGCAATGCAGTTTTTCCATGAGCAAAAATATGACATGTTCGACGTGCTGGTCTTTTCCTGCGCTGAGGGGACGGTGAAACCAGAGAGAAAAATATATGAAATTGCCGTTCAAAGACTTGGTACAATACCAGAGCAGACGATATTTATAGATGACCGGCAGGATTTCGTGGATGGGGCAAAACAAGCGGGACTCAACACAATTCTTTTTCAGAACATCGAGCATTTTAAAAAGGAATTAGCTCGATTCGGCATAATGTAATATTATGGCTTATTGTCACCTGGTGATTTTAAAGAAGCCGTATTTGGATGCGATTTTAAGTGGTCGGAAGAAAATCGAGTCCCGCTTTACAAAAACAAAACGCTTCTCCTTCGGGCGAGTTTCGGCAGGTGACAAATTATTCTTAAAGGTAAGCTCTGGGCCGGTCTGCGCAACGGCAGCCGTCGCAGCGGTCAAAATTTTCCAAAACCTTGCACCAAAACAAATAATCGAAATAAAGCAGCAATATAACCAATATATTCTCGGCAGCGATGAGTACTGGCGAAGCAAGAGCAATTGTAAATACGGCTTTTTGGTCTGGCTAAAGGACGTGAAACCAATCGAGCCGGTGCGAATTAACAAAAAAGACTGGCGGGCATGGGTGGTGCTGACGGAAAAAGAAGACTTCGGTCTGCTAAACTATCGCCAATCGCCGGGGTAAAAGACAGACTTAGCTGCAATGTCAAACTTTCGGCACAGGCTTTCCACAAGCGTCTCTACTCGTTTTATCTGGCAATCAGTTGGGTAAATCCGCTGCGTCGGGTCAGCTATAATGCAAATACGGATAGTCTGACTGGTTCCGTACCATGTTTGGCCTGGCAGGATTGACCACTGCCTTTGCCACTTTTCGGTCGGCTGTATCTGGCCATCGCCCCCGCCGAGACCGTTGCAAATAACAAAATGGCAGTTAATATCCTCGGTGCTTACCAGCCCCCTCAGTGAAGCCAGCTGCTCTATGTTACCAGCTTTGGTGCCGCTATAGTAAATCTCTATACGTCTCCAGCGGTCCGGCGATTGGGAAGACCGAGAACGAATAGCTTTTTCAACAGGGTCGAGACGCAAATAAGAGGAAAGACAAAATGGGCCGGCTGAGGGAGGATTATTGCCCAGAGCCATCAAAACTATAGCCCCAACAGTCATTGAGACCAGCAGCGCCGCTAAAACCCTTGCCACCCTTGGCTGAATTGGCATAGTCCTAAACCTGCAAATCACTCAAAAGAGCCGCACATAACGGTTCGCCCATCTAAAGCCCTTCGGCAGTGAGTTCAGGGCCGAACTGCTTACTGTCGAAGGATTATCCGACGGCAAATTACAATTATCTTGATAGATATACATCGGCAGGAGTCGATAAATCACTACAAATTTTATAAAAATTTTGTAATTGAACCGGCGGAGGTTCTCACTTACCCCAACATCGCCCAAATACAGCGAAACCATCAAAGATTTTGTTATGCTGCAACTTTTCGCAATATGTAAAAACAAGAGGAGCATCTCACAACTCGCCTGTTATAAATACATCTTGAATTATAGGCCCTAAATGCTTATACTGCCTTATGCTGATTTAGTTATTCAGCACTAATGACTATCTTGACGATATAGAAACGAAAATAAAGAAGTGTCGGCGGAGATTAAATATAAAAGGGAGTTACGAAAATGACATCGAAATTTCGTCCACTAACGTCGGGGGAAATTGCCAAGCTGACCGACCAGTTCTGCAGTTGTACCGATTGGTCAAAGCTGCAGGTTGCCGAAGGCTTCAAAGCAGAAACAGTTAGAACAACGCACTTTTCCGGTGATGTAAAATTAGGCGTTTTTGAAAAACAAGTAACCTTTCCGGGCGGTGTTACGAAGCCGGCAGGGATAAGTAACGCGACAATTCATAACTGCACAATCGGAAATAACGTATATATAGGCCAAGTAAGAAATTATATCGCCAACTATTGTATAGAAGACGATGTAGTAATAGATAATATCGACCTGCTCGCAGTAGAAGATGAAAGTTCATTTGGTAATGGTACGGAAGTTGCGGTCGTTAATGAGGCCGGGGGTAGAGAAATACCGATTTACGACCATTTATCTGCCCATACCGCCTATATAATAGCATTTTACCGGCACCGCCCGAAAGTAATTGAAAAGCTGCAGAAAATGATAGCCGACTACACGGCCTCTATTACCTCATCCACAGGTCTTGTAGCAAAAGGCGCCAGAGTTATCAACTGCCGAATTATCAAGAACGTCAAAATAGGCCCTTCGAGTGTAATCGAGGTAGTGAACAGGCTGGAAAACGGCTCAATCAATAGCTGTTCGGAAGACCCTGTTTATATCGGGCCAGGAGTCTTTGCAGAGGATTTCGTTGTCTGCTCCGGTGCGAAGGTAACCGACGGTACAATAATATCCAAATGCTTCGTAGGCCAAGGCACCGTATTATCCAAGCAGTATTCTGCAGAAAATTCAGTATACTTTGCTAATTGCGGTGGTTTCCACGGCGAGGCCTGCGCTATATTTGCAGGGCCATATACTGTTACACACCATAAATCAACACTACTGATTGCAGGGCTGTTTTCCTTTCTAAACGCCGGCAGTGGAACCAATCAAAGCAATCATATGTATAAACTGGGGCCGACTCATCAGGGCGTGGTCGAGCGCGGCTCAAAAACAGCCAGTGATTCATACATGCTCTGGCCGGCAAAGGTCGGGGCGTTTACCGTTGTGATGGGCAGGCACTACAGGAATTCAGATACCTCGGATTTACCTTTTTCATATCTGATTGAGCACGAAGACGAAAGTATTCTTATCCCCGGAGTGAATTTACGCAGCGTAGGAACCGTTCGAGACGCTCGAAAATGGCCGAAAAGAGATAAACGCAAAGACCCCAAAAAACTGGATTACATAAATTTCAAACTCTTAAGCCCATACACGATTCAAAAAATGCTTAACGGCCGTAAGCTGCTCATTAATCTTAAATTGAACTCCGGCCCAACAAGCGATTATTTTATCTACCACAGCTGCAAGATTAAGAAATCATCGCTGGATAGAGGCATTGAATTCTACCAGATTGGCTCTGACAAATTCTTGGGTAATTGTCTGATTAAGCGGCTGGAGGGCAGGCAGCTCAGGAATATTGATGAGCTCCGGGTAGCGTTAAAGCCGGAGATTAACTTAGGGCCGGATAAGTGGGTGGATTTAGCCGGCTTGTTTGCTCCGGAGCAGTTCGTGCAAAAATTACTCTCTGATATTGAAAACGGCTCTATCAGCACCCTGGAGCAGATTGACAAAGCATTTGAGTCGATGTATGAGAATTATCCTGTTTACGAATGGGCCTGGGCAGTGAGTGTCTTGGAGGAGCATTTGGGCAAAACTGTCGATAAGATAACAGCAGATGATGTCATTGAGCTAACAACGAAATGGAAAGAAGCTGTGGTAGAGCTTGACAAAGTTCTCTGTGCCGATGCCAAAAAGGAATTTGTCGACACCGCCCAAATTGGGTATGGCATCGACGGCGACGAAGAGGCAAAACACCAGGATTTTGCGGCAGTCAGGGGAACATTTGAAGAAAACAGTTTCGTTTCTGAGATAGAACAACACATAGCTGAAAAAACGGGGCTCGGCGATGAGCTTATCGGCCGTATGAAAAAATTACGTTAAGAGAAACCCATTTAGGCAAGGAGTAATCAATGAGAGTAATAATTGAACCGACTTACGAGATAGCGTCCAAGTGGGCTGCTAATTATGTTACCAAGAGAATAAACGAATTCGGCCCGAGCGATTCCAAGCCCTTTGTGCTGGGCCTTC
Source organism: uncultured Pirellulales bacterium (assembly GCA_964581905.1). GTDB lineage: Bacteria > Planctomycetota > Phycisphaerae > Sedimentisphaerales > Anaerobacaceae > CAZBWE01. Next base: position 6,458 of record CAZOQJ010000066.1, on the reverse strand, counting down.
CAACAGGTTCCTCGCCGATGGGAATGTATAAAGAGTTGATAGAGCATAATAAGGCAGGAAAAGTAACGTTCAAAAATGTTGTCACCTTTAATATGGATGAATACGTGAAGCTTCCCGAGGACCATCCTGAAAGCTACCACTCATTTATGTGGAACAACTTTTTCGGCCACATAGATATTCCTAAAAAAAATGTCAACATTCTTAATGGCAATGCGCCGGACCTTGAAGCCGAATGTGCAAGCTACGAACAGAAGATAAAAAAGGCGGGCGGCATTAACCTTTTCGTCGGCGGTATAGGCCCTGACGGCCATATAGCATTCAATGAGCCGAGCTCGTCATTATCATCGAGAACGCGCGTTATGACATTAACCATCGACACCATCATAGCCAACTCAAGGTTCTTTGATAACGACATTAACAAAGTACCTAAAACCGCTTTAACGGTAGGTGTGGGGACCGTTATGGACGCTGAGGAGGTTTTGATTATCGTCAACGGCCATAATAAGGCACGTGCACTGCGGCACGCCATTGAAGGAAGCGTCAATCATATGTGGACGGTCAGCGCGCTGCAAATGCACCCAAACGGGATTATTGTCTGTGATGAGGCGGCAACGGCTGAGTTGAAGGTCGGAACAGTAAAATACTTCAAAGACATAGAGTCAGCCAATCTCAACCCGGCAAAGCTCTTAAAGTAGTGCACTTAATATTCAGTGTTTTCAACCGCCGGTATTAGGCTCAACGGGCTTTGTGGGTCTGGGCATCGGTCGAGGCATCCTCGCCTCAGGCTCTTTACCAGGCGGATAAACAATGTCGGCTTCGGCCTTGAGCGATTCAAGATATTGTCTAGCCAGTTCGCGTTGCTTTCTTTGCGATAACTGTTGCATTATCTCACCTTTTACCTGCTCAAACGTTTTAGTCTCGGCGTCTTTATGGTCGGCAACTTTTATTATGTGATATCCAAAACGGGTTTCCACAACGTCGCTGATTTGCCCGATTTCCAATTCAAATGCAACTGTCTCAAAAGCCGGTACCATTCGCCCCCTGCTGAAAAGGCCCAAATCACCACCATTTCTCGATGATGGACAGTCGGAATTGGCCTTGGCCAGCTCGGCAAAATCGCCGCCGGCCTTGATTTGTTCAAGCAGTTCCTCGGCTTTTGCTTTGGCCTTTGCCTTTGCCTCGTTTGGGTCGGCGTTAGGGTCGGTAGTGTCAGGCGTTATAAGAATATGGCTTGCTTTGATTTGCTCAGGCATTTCGTACCGTCCATGGTTTTCCTGGTAAAACTGGTTAGCATCTTCTATAGTAATGTTTATGCTGTCGGCAGCCTGAGCTTGCATAAGTTTCCTAAAGAGAAATCCTTTTTCTATCTGCTGTTTTACCTGGTCGAAGTTCTCACCGCGGTCTTCCAGATTTTTCTTGAAGTCTTCCACAGACATTGGTGGTTTTTGCATAGATGCTATTTCTTGAATCCGGCTGTCCAATTCTTCCTCTGTGATTACCACATTGGCTTGTTTTGCTTTTTCGTCTATTAGTTGGTCGATAATCATTCTTTCCGTGGCCTGCTGCCTGAACATTTTTTTCATCTGCTCCATCCGTTCCGGCGAAGGTGCTTGACCTTGTTTGGCCATCTTAGCGAGGATTGGCTCGATTATTTTATCTATCTCGTCATCGGTAATCTCAACGCCGTTGACGGTAACGGCAACGCTGTCCTGGCCCGTTTCAGTAACAGGGGCCGGCTTAGCTAAATCGACAGCGGTCTCGAGACGGGTTTCTTCAGGAGCTTGTGCTGGTTTATCGACATCGGCCGGCGGCGTCTTGCGTCGACAGGACAGGCCGCAGGTGGCACAGAATATCAAAATACATGCTAAAATTTTCAAGCTAACATTATTACTTCTCATAATTTGCCCTTTCGCGTATTAGAAGCGTTAAAAACCCTTCACAGCAAAAAAACCATTATTTCACGAGAAGTTGGAATCGTCAAGAAATTTCCTATTTTTCTCTATTTTTGCTTGTAGGTGCGTTCTGTGGTTTGTGGGTAAAAAATGGCCTTGCAAAGCAGGGGAGATATTCGGATTTCGGATTTGTTCTACCCTTGTCCTTTGGACGAAGGTAGATTCGGTGCTGCATATTCTCCGAACAGCTTTTTTGCCTTCGCATCGTATGCTTTCGCTGCTGCCTTTTCACCATCGAAATATCCGAGAGATATCGTCTTGCCGTTGCAGGTTATCCTCGCCACCCACTTATTCTCGTTCTTGTTCCAGTTGACCCCTTTATATTGCGAGCTGTAATTGCCCCTTTGTTTTCGCTTGTTCCAAATATTCTGCTGCATTGTAACAAGCCGCAAGTTCACCCTGCGGTTATCAAGCCCGTTATGGTTTATATGGTCGACAAATCTGTTTTCCGGTGCGCCCAGCACTACCCGGTGCATCCTCACGGCCTTTTGTCTCACTCCGCTGCCTTTCTTTGCCTTTGTCATCCGCACGGCGTAGTATCCCCTTTCGCTCCGCACCGCGAACCAATTATATTTGATAAGCTCTTCATATCTTTCGGGGTCAACGATTGCGTATTTGTCCTGCGTAAGAGGTATTTTGCGAAATGCGTATCCGTACCTTAGGCGGCGGTAAAGCAACAATAACCATATTCGCAGCCGGAAGACACACTCCGGCAGGAAAATCCTGACCCAAATCTCTCGCACCACTACTCCAAGTTCACCCCGTTAGAAGTAGGTTTTTACTTTCTAATGGGGCGCAATTTTGCCTGTTTAACAATGAACAATGAACTACGGACAATGAACTACGAACTATGTCCTTCCATAATTGGATGAACCTGCGTGTTTGATTGAAATTTGGCTGATTTTTTAAGAGATGAATTTGCGTAAGTGCTTATTTAGAAATGAATAAAAATTTTTTCAAAATTTCCGATTTTCCCGCGCAACTACCTGCGTATTTGATTGAAAATATTCTGTAACTCTATCTCCCCCTGATGTTTACCGCGGAAATTTTTACAATTCCTTATGGATTAAGGACTTAGAACCCTGCCTGCCCTGAGCTTGTCGAAGGGTTAGCCCCTTGCATTGCAAGGGGTTTTCTTTCTCTGTTGTTTTCCCCCTCGTCACGGCCTCCGGCAGGCCTGCGCAACTCGTTTTGAATTTTGCCTATTTATCTACGAACTATGAACAATGAACTACAAACAATGAACCATCCACTCATCTACCCATCCACGCATTTACTCATCCACTTTACGAGATACTCTTCACGCTTCACGAGATACGCTTCACGCTATCCTATGATAGACAGGGCAAGGTAGGGGATAAGATTGAATGTAATAAAAAATATCTTGTACAAGCCGACGAACGAGTAGATGACTGGGTTGAATGTCTCTCTGGACATTGGGAACCATCTGCTGTGCACTCGGTATATCAAATCACCGGCGAAGGTGCAGAACAGGGCCGAGAAAGTCAGCAATGCCCCGTTAATAATCGTGCACCACATGAAAAATGCCCGGACTGTAGTGGTATCCATAATATTTCTCCTTTTTCTTATGTGAAATCTAACATAACGGTACCTGTGGCCAAGCCATGCAACAATGATACCTATTACCTAAGGCATAGAGGCATAAATACCTATGGCACAGGTTTGCATTTATTTTATGCTGCCATTACTCTAATATCAACCCCGCGCTTAAACTGACGAAATACGAACAACGAGAGACGAAATTGCCCTCTGCCTGTCCGCCGAAGCCTCGGCGAAGGCGGATGTCCTCTGTGGCCAAAATTCGTGTCTTTGCGTCTTTGTGACCAATTTTGAATTTATGTATATATTGCGCTAGGTGGTATTACCACCTACTGAACAACAACACATCTACTCATCCACGCATGTACTCATTTACGAGCCACTAGCGACGAGCGACTACTCCGCAGAGTAGTACAGATTACACGGAGTAATCAAAATAAGTGATTGCTTTATAAGGCGAGATATGGCAGAATTCATTGAGATGCTTTAGAGGAAGCAGCAACGGGATATATTTGAAGTTGAGTGTTAACTTGTCACAGCGAAACGCGGCGAAGCCGGAACTGTTGTATATTGCCGTGTTTTGTTTATTAATGAAAGGGAGATAGAATGAAACCACCTGAAGTGTTTGGCATATTTATCAGATGTGTAGGCGTAGTTATAGTCTGCTTTAGTTTAAGCGCATTTTCCCAGGCTGTTCTTATGTTAGTGCATAATACAATTACTGGATTTTTAACACAGCTCCTATTTGGTATTCTTGCATTAATTCTGGGTGTGTGGTTTATCCGCGGCGCACCTTGGCTTATATCTTTCAGCTATCGTCAGGATTCAATGGAAGAAAAATAGTCATTGTTAATCAGTGCCTATAAAAAAAAGGCCAACATAGTTGGCCTTGTAAATCCACGCAATACGCTCTACGCTGCACGCTATACGAATTATTTGCCCTCTGCCTGTCCGCCGTAGCTTCAGCGAAGGCGGAAGCGACGAGTCACGAATTCATACCTTCACGGCTTTTGAAAATTAAAAAGTCATCGCGCAGCGATTCCGCAATTTTACATTTTGCATTTTAACTTTTACTTTTCCTTGACCGCTGCCTGTGCCGCCGCTAATCTTGCAATCGGCACTCTAAAGGGCGAGCAGCTAACATAGTTCATACCGACTTTATGGCAGAATTCGATACTGGCTGGGTCGCCGCCGTGTTCGCCGCAGATACCGATCTTCAGTTTCTTTCTGGTCTTTCTGCCTAATTTTGTACCCATCTCAACTAATTTTCCGACTCCGGTCTGGTCGAGCGACTGGAACGGGTCTACTGCGTATATGCCTTTGCTTACATATTCGCCTAAGAACTTGCCCGCGTCATCTCTCGAGAATCCCATCGTCATTTGCGTCAGGTCGTTCGTCCCGAAGCTGAAGAACTCTGCCTCTGTCGCAATCTCATCAGCCGTCAATGCCGCCCTCGGCACCTCAATCATCGTACCGACCATATATGCAATCTTGGCCTTTCTTTCCTTGAAGACCTTATTGATTTCATCGATAATCTCATCTTTTACGAACTTCAATTCTGTAACCGCTCCAGCCAACGGAATCATAATCTCCGGCAGAACGATTTTACCTTTTTTCTTTACGTTCAACGCCGCCTCGATAATCGCCCTTGCCTGCATTCTGCCGATAGCGGGATATGTCACTGCCAGCCGACAGCCACGATGTCCCAACATCGGATTAAACTCATGCAGTTGCTCGACCTTTGCCTTCACTACTGCCGGCTTGACCTTTAGTCGCCTTGCCATCTCCGCCTGGCTTTTCTCATCCTGCGGCAGAAATTCATGCAACGGCGGGTCTAATAGTCGAATCGTAACCGGCAGTCCTGCCATCGCCTTAAATATCCCTTCGAAGTCGCTGCGCTGATAGGGCAGCAGCTTTTTAAGTGCGCCTTCGAATTGTTTCCTGGCGGTTGCGTATTTTTTTTCTACTGCCGCCTTTTCTTTATTCGTTTTTGCTTCATCCAGTTCTGTGAGCATATCCGCGTAATCATCCGCCGCCAGAATCATCTGTCGCACCGGCCATATCCGCTCGCCTTCGAAGAACATATGTTCCGTTCTGCAAAGTCCTATACCTTCTGCCCCGAAATCTCTTGCCCGTTTCGAATCTTCCGGCGTATCTGCATTGGTGCGAACGCCCAATATTCGGACACCGTCACAGATACTCATAAACTTTCCGAATTCTCCGCTCATTATCGGTGCGACCGTGGGTAATTGTCCCGCCATCATTTCACCGGTAGAGCCGTCTAAGCTTATCCAGTCGCCTTCTTTGATGGCCTTGCTACCGACATTGAGTTTTTTGGCATTGTAATTGATATTTAGTGCGCTCACGCCTGCCACGCAGCACTTACCCATCCCTCGTGCAACGACCGCCGCATGGGAAGTCATACCGCCGCGGGCCGTCAGGATACCTTCTGCCGCGTCCATTCCGCCGATATCTTCCGGGCTGGTCTCGATTCTTGTAAGGATGACTTTTTTACCTTTTTTCCTCCACGCCTCAGCCGTATCAGCCGTAAATACCACCTGCCCAACCGCTGCTCCCGGCGATGCCGGCAGGCCTTTGGCGATTACATTGCGTTTTGCTTTCGGGTCGAAGTGCGGATGCAGCAGCCGGTCTAATTGTTCCGGCGTTACCCTTTTCACCGCCTCTTTTTTCGTAATCAGCCCTTCATTAACCATATCAACCGCAATCTTCACCGCCGACTCCGCCGTCCGCTTACCCGTCCGCGTCTGCAGTATATAAAGCACTTTATTTTGAATCGTAAACTCCATATCTTGCGTATCTTTGTAGTGTTTTTCGAGGCGGGTCATTAGTGAAGTGAGCTGTTTGTAGGCCTTGGGCATCACTTTGTTCAATTTCTTCAGCTCGATTGGTGTTCTTATGCCGGCGACGACGTCTTCGCCCTGGGCG
>CAZOQJ010000065.1:0-13080 GCA_964581905.1 uncultured Pirellulales bacterium | reverse complement strand
AGGGTCGCAACAATGCCATTGACAGCAAGGCTGATTAGGACCACAGCAATAAGGAGCAAGCATATCGTTATAATAATAATCTGTACAGCAATTTTGGCCCGCACCACAGCATGGTCCGCCTGCACAGCAGGACTCGGTAGGGTCGCATCTGTTTTCGCATTCTTTGGTGATGGGACTACAGTGATAGCACTGGTCTTTGTCGCAACAACTGCCGTGACAACAGGTCATGTTAGGGTCGCCGCCGCAGAACTTGCACGTGTCACCTATGCAGTCTTTACATTCGTCACGGTCGCAACACTGTCCGTTACTACAGCAGGTCCTGTTAGGGTCCCCCCAGCATGGTAAGCATGCTTTTCTTCCGTCACCCACAGGCGTACATTTTTCACAAGTGGCGTCCTCACAATCCCATACACAATCACCCTCGCTGTTCCGCTTTTGGCAATCCGGACAATCACCACTAGGATAGCCATCCGCTACAACTTGGCTCGGCAGGACAAACAATAATAACAAATAAACCATAGAGATTATCAATAATTTTACCCTCATTTAACTTGTCCTTTCAACTCTTCAATTTTGGCCTTTACAGTTTCTATACGTGGGTTATTCGGGTTAGCTGTCTCTATAAATGCTCTATAAATTTGTGCTGCTGAATCTGCTTCGCCCATTTTTTCGTAGGTCTGGCCTAAATCATATAATACATCAATTCGCCTTGGGTCCTCCGGTCTTTTCTCAAGGAATAGTTCAAAGTACATGGCCGCCTCAGCCCACTCGCCTTTTTGCAACAATGGCTCAGCCAATCTCAGGCAGGAATGTCCAACCAGCGAACAATCCGGATATTTCTCTATAACCGCCTTATAAGCCTGCTCTATTAGCGGATTAACTTCCGATTCCGGTATATTGTTTGAGTACCGCCATTTCTCGTAACATTCGCCTATTAAGCACTGGGCACTACAGGCGTATATGAAATTAGGACAATCATTAATTAATTGTTGCCAGTATTGTATGGCCTTTTCATATTCACCTGTTTTTCGGCAGCAAGCAGCCACAAAATAGTACGCGTGCTGGACAACAACTGGCTTGGATTCGGGCAGATGTATTGTTATTTTATCCCAGACCGATGCGGCCCTTGCAAAATTGATTTTGGCTTGGTCGGCCAGGCCCTGGTTTTCATACTCAAGGGCTTTGTTATAGTATTCTACCGTTCCAATCGTGAAAACCATCTTAGCCAAATCCGGGTGGTCGTTGAAATCGGCTATTAGATTATCGAGCGCCTGCAGGGCCTCATCGTGTTCTCCTGACCTTATAAGCGAAAAGATATCCGCTGCTGGAGTTCCAATCTGAATCAATTCGGAATACTTGCTGTCCGGCCATCTCTGTAGAATCTCTTGGTATATGTCTTTTGTCATTTCAAACGAATTTACATCCTGGTATCTCTGCGCCATCCAGTAAAGCGTCTCTGCCAAGTCCGGATTATCATTGAAATCAGTAATCATTTCATCAAGTGCCGGTTCAGCATCATTTACGTCCCCCTGCTCAACAAGGCCGCCGACGGTTACTCTTGCTCTACCCAGCTCTGCCTGTTCTGCCCAGGGGCTATCAGGACAGCAATCTATTACTCGCTGATAGATGCTGCTCGCATCTTTTATCTTGACCATCCATTCACATTCTTTTGCAATATTGAAAAGCGCTACCGCCAAATCAGGATGGTCATTAAAATCAGCTATCAGTTTATCAACGGCCTCTTCGAGCTGGTCGAGTTTTCCCCGGTTGATAAGAGAAAGCGCATTTGCCTTTGAAAGGCCGAACTTTGCTTCACCGACCCAGGTGCTGTCGGGATAATTCTGCATTATCTGCTGGTAGGTGCTTTTTGCCTCGTTGTATTCTCTTGACCATCGATATCTTTCTGCAATCCAGTAAAGCGTCTCCGGGAAATCCGGATGGCCGGAAAAGTCGGCAATCAGTTGAGCGAGGGCTTCTTTGGATCGGCTGTAGTCACATAACATGATAGTAGACAGCACCTCTGCCCTTGCAATACCTAACTCTGCTTTGCTGGCCCAGGGGCTGTCAGGATGGTTCTGTACTATTTGCTGATAGGTGTCGTTTGCATCTTCCATCTTGAGCCGCCATTCAAGCTGTCTTGCAATCTCGTAGAGCGCCTCCGGCAGATCCGGATGGCCGGGAAAATCGGCAATCAAGTTCTGTGTTTGCGCCATCGCCTCAGAGAAATTATTCTGCTGGATTATGGAGATGATATTTGACATTTGCTCCGTAAGGAGTCCCGTGGACTGCTCAATTCCGCCACTCGTCTGGGCGTAGGCGCCAGCCGTAGCCTGATTTGTTTGGTGGACAAGTTCAGATGATGCGTACGCAATGCAAAGGATGGCTATTATGGAAATAATGAAGCTGAAAACGATGAAATATCTGGGCATGATTTTTCTCGCCATTTCCTGTCCCTTTCAAAGCAGTTTTAAATTTTACCGCACTTTACGAATACTCTACGATAAATGCTACACGCCCCCCTGTCGGTGTCAACAAAAAAATTGAAGAAATTAAAGAAAATTCAAGAATTTTTATTCTTTTGGTATGAAAATTTCAGGGGGAATAGAATATTAGGGTTTTAACTGTTCTATATTTGTACGTTTTGCCTTAGGACGTTTAGCTTTGCCCGGATTTCCTCAGCCATTTTGCTGTTCGGAAAATCGTTGATAATTCGCTGGCCGATATCGAGGGCTTCATCCCATCGCTTTTCGATGACGGCGGTGGTAAATTGCATGCCGAGATTGTGCAGTTTTGACCTGAAGGCATCGCTGGCTGCCTCCCGCAGAGCCGAACCTTCATTGGGAGTCAGGTACAGGTCAAGCTCTTTCAGTAGCTCCAGACTGAGGTCTGTATCTTTGCGTTGTACAGCATTGTCCCACTCATTGAGCAATTCTTTTTTGCGCTCTTGTTTTCTATCGAGCAGTCTCTGTCGCATTGCCTTTGCCTCTTTGCTGTCTGGATATGCCCCAATTAATCCTTCTATCTGGACGCTTGCCTGGACCCACTTATAGTTTTCCAGCAGTTCCTCAATATGTGCTATAGATTGATTTATTCTCTCCTGGACGGTTGCAACACGGTATTTTTCCATTTGGTCATTCAACTCTTCAGCAAGGTCCTCATATTCCGGGCGTTTGGCAATTTCGTCAATTATATTTTGGGCGGCATCAAAATCCTGCTGCTGAAGTTTCTCAAATACGGCCTGACGCAGAGACTGTCTGTCTGCTTCACGAAATGCAATCGCCTTTGCTGTTTCGCTGATGCGGGTGCTCTGGTCGATTTGCAACAGCCCTGTCCGTATCTTATTCAGGGCATCGGTAACTTCTTCGAGCTTTGTACTATTGTCCCGAAGCGCATCAAGTATCTTGAATACTCTTGATAGCATTGCCAGAAGTGCACTCAAAAACACCAGCACCCCGAGCATCAGTACGAGAGGTCGCACAGTCTCAGATTCTTCGAATATGTTCGTAAGGGCCGAGAGCATTAGTACGATTAGTAATGCCATGCAAATAATCACAATGTGCCATTTGAATTGCCGGGATAAGCTTGCTGTGTCCATAAATACACCTCTCCTTAATTAAACCTGACCTTTAGCAACCATTCTTTAATATATTATAATACTAAAGGCCCTGCCTTGTCAAGGGCCGAATATTTTATGAAATTCCGCAGCTAACCGGCAAACAATCAGCTATAATTTTCGTAATAAACGGGACAGAGGTATGCGAAAGATATTGGTGGGAAATAACTCGTCTCGGCGCTCTCGTTTGGGCGAAGGCCCAGCCGTAGCCCGGAAGGCGTCGAGCCGTAGTCGAAAGGGGTAATTGATATGAAAGCGGTTAAACCCGTGAGATATTTAAGTAAATTAGAAAATATCTTTAATTTTATAAAAATTATCTCACGGGTTAAATGCGCGTTTTTGCTCTTGGTCGTGTTAGGATTTACTGCTGGGGGCTTCCGCCTTCGCGAGAGCTACGGCGGACAAGGGGTGCTGGATAAGCCAAAGGAGAAGGAAAAAACGAGCGAACAAGTCGTTGTGGAAGGAAATAACGAATTTGCTCTGGCACTTTTCGCAGAACTGCGGGCTAAGGAAAAAAACCTGTTTTTCTCGCCGTACAGCATTTCAACAGCTCTGGCTCTTGTCTATGCAGGTGCAAAAGGCCAAACGGAAACTCAGATGGCCAAGGCTCTGCACTTTCCTACATCGCCGGTTGTGCCGGACAGGCAGCGATTTGCCTCAGCGTTTGGGAAAATCATCAAGGACCTGAACGCCAGAGGTAAGAAAGGCGGCTACGAGCTTACCGTCGCTAACGCTTTATGGGGCCAGCAGGGTTATGAATTTCTTAAAGAGTTTCTGGAGCTTATCAAAACAAACTATGATGGTCAGCTCAATAAGGTCGATTTCGTAAACGCCGCCGAGACAGCACGCAAAACCATAAATGCCTGGGTCGAAGAGAAGACTAACAATAAAATCAAGGACCTTATCGCCAGTGGAGTGCTCAACAGGTGGACCCGGCTGGTTCTGACAAATGCCATTTACTTTAAGGGTAACTGGGCAAGGCAATTCGAAACGGACAGAACAAGAGAAGCTCCATTTACACTAATTAGTGGTGACAAAATCGAAGTTCCAATGATGAACGAGACAGCGGAGTTTGGCTATATGGAAGCGGAGGATTTTCAGGGTCTTGAACTACCCTATGTGGATAATGAGCTATCGATGATTATTTTTCTTCCCAAAACCAGCGAAGTCATGCCCGGCTACGGCTCGGCACTTCGCCGAGACGAGAGCTTGCCGAAGGGCAATGGGCTGGCTGAATTTGAGAAAAAGCTTACGACCGAGAACCTTTCACAATGGCTGAGCAGACTCCACGAACGCAAAGTTATAGTTTCTGTTCCGAAGTTCAAGGTTACAGATGAGTTTTCTCTTGCTTCTGTACTCAAATCGATGGGGATGACAGATGCTTTTACGCCGGATGCAGCAGATTTTTCAGGGATAAATGGCAAAAGAGACCTTTTTATTTCAGCGGTTATTCACAAGGCCTTTGTTAATGTCGATGAGGAGGGAACTGAAGCAGCGGCAGCAACGGCAATAGTAATGGGCGTAACGTCGGCCGGGCCGGAACAAACTCCGGTTTTTCGGGCGGACCATCCATTTCTGTTTATAATTCGTGATAATCAATCCGGCAGCATTTTGTTTATTGGCCGCGTGATGAATCCGAACGCATAATTAAAAATTCATCTAAGAATGCACTTCCAAAATAATCCAACGTAAATCTGTATTGACAAAGCCCTTTCAGATGTCAATTTTCACTTAAAACGGGATAATGCCCTACAGCTATTTTAGGGCCGAATAGGGGATTTGGGGCGTCTCCGGTGACAAAAACAAAAAAAAACGTAAAATGCTTGAAATTCAAGCCGGATTCTGATACAATATCGGAGCTTAAAGTGAGCATTTAAAAAGGCCTTAAACAAAAACTGCAAGTACGCTTTTTAACCTTCATTATCAAAGGAGGCACGTTATGAAAAAGAACAGCACTCAAATTCACAAGCAAATTTTAGTTTACGTTTTAATACTTTTGTTTTCCTTCAGTGCCATTTTGTACGCCGGCGACAAAGCGGCGCCTAAGCAGACAGCAGGAAAGCACTCAACAATCAGCACTGAAGACGGAAAAATCCGAGATGACGAATTGGCTGAGCATGTTGCGGAGAACATACCGAAAGACGAAGATGGCAATCCACTCGTAAAAGATGTAAAAATTTTCTTTCAGCAATGCTTTGGCGGCGGCTGTCTTGAAGAGTTCGAAGAGGAATTCGGAGAAGGCGGTGAAGCCGAAGGCACTAAATGGGTAGGCGGTTCTGCAAGCGATAAAGATGAAAAATCATGGGGCCATGAAAGTAAAGCAGACCCAACGAAATCAGGAGACAACTGGACGGAAGGGGCGACTGATGAAGACAACGGAGGGATACAGAACGGCGGCAAAGTCACCGACACTCTGGATAACGCTGAAAAAAATGACACTAAAGCAAAGGACGGCTCAGAGGACCCTCAAACGGCGCATGGCAATGGAGGTGAAGATATCGAATGGAGCGGCGATGGTGACACAAAACATCGTGCGGTTTTAGTAGGTGGAAAGAACGAACAAAGACATAATAATGACATTGATGATATGGAAGAAGCTCTGGAAGATGCATGGGAAGGTGAAGAAAGTGAAATAACGACTGTTAAAGGTGGAACTACTCAGGAGATTCTGGATGCAATCAAGGACGCCTGTGAGGATTTGGACCCGAATACTCAGTTAGTGATTTATATTACAGACCATGGCAGCTGGACTATTGATATGAACGAATATATGGACTGGGCGGAGTGGATGGCTGAACATGGTACAGCAGTTCCAATACCGTTTATTATAAATCCCGGGTGGCAGCAGGCTTTGGACCAAATGTATATCCAGGGTCAGACACCGAGTCCCTCGCTTGAAATTAATCTGGAAAATACAATTGACACAAATGACTGGCTGATTACCCTTAACGGTTCGGAGGTACCTTTGCCTGAAGGCACCATGGGGCCGAATACATACGAACTGCCGGTCGATTGGCGAACTATCAAGGCAGGAACAAACTATCTTGAGATAACTCGACTCAAGCCGTATGGCTCAATGATGCTTTCAAACTGGTCTATTCACGGCGGACCGATTGACCAGGCGCTTGCAACAACAGAGAACTGTGAAACTATTGATGACTTTGACCTTTATCCGGACACAGGCAGATTACATAACAACTGGATGGAATCAGCAGGCACAGCAACATATGTTAGTATTGATAGCAACAACGCATTCAAGAATCAATCGATGGAAATGGTATTCGACGATTCTTCACCACCTTACTATAGCGAAGTTGAGCGTAATTTTGAACAAGCACAGGATTGGAGCAGTGACGAACCGAGGGCCCTTCATTTTTATATTCAAAAGGATGAGATGAGTCCTCCGATAGCAGATATAAAATATGTGGAAATCTCTGATGCCAACGGTCAGACAGCATTTGTTTCTTATAATGAGTTAATTGATGAACCTGAGCTGCTGGCGTATATTATACCGATGGAGGAGTTCGCTGTCGGTGGAGTTGATTTGAGTCAGGTCACAAGGATAGCGCTGGGCTTCGGTGATAAGCAAGGCGGTGCCCCAGGCGGCTCAGGCGTTGTGTATTTCGATTATATCAGGGTATGTCCGCCTGCGTGCTCAGGCAAAAGTGTAGGGGATATCGATGGCGATTGTGACGTTGATTTTTCCGATTTTGGTCACTTTGCCAATGAATGGCTATCAAGTTATGAGCCGTGGTCTGAGACTACGGAGTAGTGTATAAAGAGCTGTTAATTATAAATTGGGTCCGGGAACATATTGACGCGAATATGCTGTTTCGCTGAGACAGTTTACTTTGTCATAGAGAGGTTTTGCCTTTCTGCAAAATTGATTTAGACTGTATTTGTTCAGTGTGCACGGCAACGGCGTAAACCTGATTTGTCTCAACATCCATAGACTGCATTTAATCCGTCTTTTTCCACTCTCTAACTTTCAATCCTTGTAATTAACGCACGAAATTATATAATAATCCCGGTTAATAATTACGGAGACAAGATATGGCTAAAATTACCAAACTCGACGACATCGTATCACTGTGTAAGCGAAGAGGTTTTATATTCCAATCCAGCGAAATCTACGGCGGCCTGGCAAGCTGCTATGACTATGGGCCGCTCGGCGTTGAATTAAAGAACAACGTCAAATCTGCCTGGTGGAAAGCGGTCGTCCAGATGCGGGACGACATCGTAGGCTTGGATTGCAGTATCCTGATGCACCCGTTGGTCTGGAAGGCCTCCGGCCACACCGACCAGTTCGCTGACCTCGTCGCTGAGTGCAAAAAATGCAACGTCAGGACCCGTGTCGACCACCTTAAAGATAAAGCCACCGAGGAGGCTGAAGAGCACACCGAGCATGTCTCAATCGATGCAGCTTTAGCTAAGGCCCATGATTTAAGCAACAAGGTATGCCCTAACTGCGGCGTGGTCGGGCAGTTCACCGAACCGATGCCCTTTAAGCTGATGTTCGAGACGCAGATGGGTGCTAATGTCGATGACTCGATGACGATTTATATCCGCCCGGAAACCGCTCAGGGAATCTTTGCCAACTTCGCAAACGTCCTCGATAGCACCCGAGTCAAGATACCCTTCGGCATCGCTCAAATCGGCAAGAGCTTTCGCAACGAGGTAACCACCAAGGCCTTTATCTTCAGAACACGAGAATTCGAGCAGGCAGAGCTGGAATTTTTCTGTGAACCCGGCACAGATGACCAGTGGTTCGAGCACTGGAAAGAGCAGAGATTTAACTGGTATATCAATTTAGGCCTGAACAAAGACAATATTCATTTCCGCGAGCACGAAGCCGACGAATTAGCTCATTATGCGAAGGCCTGCGTTGATATCGAATATAAATTTCCATTTGGCTCCGGCGACTGGCAGGAGCTCGAAGGCATCGCCAATCGCACCGACTACGACCTCAGGCAGCACCAGCGAGGTATGAGAACGCTCAATAAATGGTACGAAAGCGGCCGGGACGTGACAAAAATCGAATTGGCCGAGGAAAACAAAGATTATAATAAAGGCCCATTATCCTACTTCGACGACCAGCAGAAAAAACGGTACATCCCCTACGTAATTGAGCCAAGTGCCGGTATAGACAGAAGCGCCCTTGCCTTTCTTGTTGACGCCTACGATGAGGAAGAGGTGCGAGGCGAGCAGAGAAACCTGCTGCGATTCCATCCAACGCTGGCGCCGATAAAGGTCGGTATCTTTCCATTAGTCAAAAGAGACGGCATGCCGGAAATAGCTCGGAATATCTACAATGACTTGAAAAAGCATTTCAATTGCTTCTACGATGAAAAGGGCGCAATCGGCAGGCGTTATCGAAGACTAGATGAAGCAGGAACGCCATTCTGTATCACCGTGGACGGCGAGACTCTACAGGACAATACCGTTACCGTCCGCGAGCGGGATTCGATGGAACAAATCAGAATATCGACCGACCAGCTTCTAAGCCACCTGCGGGAAAAACTGGATATGTAAAATGGCCGTCAAAAAGATGCAGAAGCCAAAAGGTAAAAACCAATGACAAACAGCAATAAAACTTATATATCTGAATTGAAAAATTATGTAGGAAAAGAAGTTACCCTTGCCGGCTGGCTGTATAACAGCCGGGCGAGCGGTAAGATTCAATTTTTAATCATCCGCGACGGCACCGGACTCTGCCAGTGCATCGCAGAATATGGCAATGTTCCCGATGAGCTTTTTGAGCAGTTGAAGCATCTCGGCCAGGAATCGTCGCTGACTGTAACCGGCACCGTCCGGGCCGATGAGAGGAGCGTCGGCGGATACGAGCTGGCTGTAACTAATGCGGAAATCATCTCGTCTGCCAAAGATTACCCAATAACTCCGAAATCGCATGGCACTGATTTTTTACTTAAAAATCGACATCTGCACCTTCGCTCACAGCGCCAATGGTGTATCGGCAAAATCCGCCACACCGTCATCAACGCCATCCGCAGGTTCTTTAACGACAATGGCTTTATTCTAATCGATACACCAATCCTGACCGCCACAGCCGGCGAGGAAGAGCAGACGCTATTTGAAGTGGATTATTTCGGCAGTCCTTTATACCTGGCCCAGACCGGCCAGTTATATCTCGAATCAGCCGTGATGAGCTTCGGCAGGGTCTATTGCTTCGGCCCGACCTTCAGAGCAGAAAAAAGCAAAACCCGAAGGCACCTCACCGAATTCTGGATGGTCGAACCCGAGGTTGCCTTTATCGACCTCGATGGCCTTTTGGAGCTCGCCGAAAACTTCGTCTCGTTTATAACTACTCAAGTCCTTGAAAAAAATAAAGGTGAGCTCGAAACTTTAGGTGCTGATATTGCAGCACTTGAGAAAATCAAGCCGCCTTTTTACCGGCTGACCTACACCGAGGCCGTTGATATCCTGACCGGCCAAAAAACAAAGGATTTTCTTGCACAGCAGTTGCAGGAGCTGCAAAACCAAAAACAGCAAATCGAAACCAAAATCACCGAGCTTGAAAATAAGCAGGCGGGCCAGTTAAAGCAGTGGCAGAAAGATAAAATCGCAGCCGAGCTGATTGAATTGCGTTCAGACCTGTCAGAGGTAGCTCTAAAAATTGAAAATAATCCTAAACACTCCAAGCTGGCAGCCGAATTTCAATGGGGCAAGGACCTCGGCGGCTCGGATGAGACCATTATCTCACAAATGCACGATAAGCCCGTCTTCGTCACCCACTATCCCAAACTCGCCAAGGCCTTTTATATGAAGTCCGACAGAGACGAAGAAAAAGTCGTTTTGAATTTTGATTTGCTCGCCCCTGCCGGCTTCGGCGAAATCATCGGCGGCTCGGTCAGAGAAGATGATTACGACCGGCTTGTCACGCGAATAAAAGAGCAAGGTCTGGATGTCGATAACTACAGCTGGTATATAGACTTACGTAAATACGGCTCGGTGCCACACGGCGGCTTCGGACTCGGCGTTGAAAGAACTATCGCTTGGCTGACCGGCGAAAAACACATCCGACAGTGCATCCCATTTCCAAGATTGATGGACAAAGTGTATATATAAGTTCATAGTTCGTGGTGACGAACTGCAATCCTGACAAAAC
The DNA here is from genome assembly GCA_964581905.1 of uncultured Pirellulales bacterium. GTDB lineage: Bacteria > Planctomycetota > Phycisphaerae > Sedimentisphaerales > Anaerobacaceae > CAZBWE01. Next base: position 2,341 of record CAZOQJ010000065.1, on the reverse strand, counting down.
TTATGGCTGACTGGACAGTACAAAAGCTCTTAAACTGGGTAAACGAATACCTCACAAACAAAGGTGTTGATTCGCCTCGATTAAGTGCAGAACTTCTGCTTAGCCACGTCCTCGGGCTAAAACGAATAGAATTGTACACACACTTTGATAATACCGTCTCCAAGCAACAGCTGGATATATTGCATAATTTAGTAAAACGAGCTGGCCAGCATGAGCCAATCGTATATCTTACCGGCAAAACTGAATTTTATTCCTTGGAATTAGATATTACTCCCGATTGCATGATTCCACGTCCGGAGACAGAACTGCTTGTCGAGCGTGCCGTCGAATTTCTGCGGAGTCGTACAGGTGGACAGTTTATCTGTGACCTGTGCACCGGCAGCGGCTGCATCGCAGTTGCAATCGCTAAAAACTTTCAGAATGCTCATGTATTTGCAACCGATGTCTCTGCTGCTGCTCTTGATATTGCCGCCAAAAATATCGAAAAGTACCAGCTACAAGACCGAATCACGTTGCTATGTGGCGATTTGTTTGAGCCACTTGTACCTCAATTGGACGTGAACAAATTCGATTTGATTGTCTGCAATCCGCCTTATACTACGGCTGCTGAGTTTGAGTCGCTCGATAAAAATATAAAGGCCTATGAACCTCGTGTCGCCTTGTATGCCGGCGAAGATGGTCTTGATGTGTATCGAAGAATTATTGAAAAGGTGGGTGCTTTCCTGAAACCCGATGCAGCTTTGCTCTTGGAATTTGGCTACCGCCAGGGACAAGCCATCAGAGAATTACTCGAACAAGCCGGGTTTTTCACCGAGATAAAAATCGAAAAAGACTTTCACAACAATGACAGAATGGCAATCGCAAAAAAACTGTCATTGCGGAGTTGACGAAGCAATCTTTGTTTTTAGCCACGGGCTCTGCCCGTGGGACTCCTAAAAAGAGCGAAAAAACCTGAATATAGAGCATATTATCGGAATTTTATTCAGTAATTTACAAATTTTTTGCGGGAGGTAATATCTTGTCATCTTTATAGTTATGAAATAACAAAGCAATAACACTGTTTTTTTAGGACCAAATTTCAAAAAAATCCTTGCAATTTTTGATATTTTTGCTATATGGTTTAGGTTGTTCGCAGTGATGGATTATTCATTCAAATTCAAGGAGGATGAAAATGAGATAGACGAACCAGGCATTTCTCAATATGTTTCTTTGCCGTTTTTACCATAAATATTGTAGTTAATCAGCAATTACGGATGGATGGTTATTTTCAGGGAGGAGATAAAATGAACAAAGTAAATATTTTAATTAGCTGTTTTATTCTTATTTTTGTTACCAGCGTCACGATGGCGATGCCGGTTTGGCGAACTTGCCCACCTGGTCAGCCGCCAACCACATATCAACAGTGGACCTTTGATGATGCCGACAACCCTGCTATACCAGAGTTTTTCAACAATCAATATGGTACTCCTATGGCAGAGCTTGGCACAACAGAGATGCCCCCTGACTACTTTGGATGGTTGAGCGTAGTTGATGGCAGGCAGGGTGTCTGGGCTGGAGAACCGCTTATTATAACATTAACAATTCCCAACCGGCCGATTTCTGACGAATACAAAGAAATCTGGCTTGAGATGGATTTTATGCCAACGCTGGAATGGATCAAGGTTACGCCAAACCCCATAGCTGGCAATGTGATAAAGGAAATCTTCCGTGATATATCACTGGTTGACTCTCAGTGGAAAAAATTGATTATCGGCTGGCGTATTGAACCTAATCCAAACGAGGAGACAATTTGTATCAGTGTTACAGGCACGGGTGGTTTTGTAGATTACATAACCGTTGATACCATTTGCATCCCGGAGCCGGCTACGATAATGTTGCTTGGTCTGGGTACATTGGTTTTGATAAAAAGAAAAAGGAAATAAGCCCGCTGTGCCGGAAAGCATTGAATTATGCTCGAGGAGATTAAGGGTTCAGATAGTTATCTGAACCCTTAATTTTATACAAACTTTTAAGTCTTGAATTTCAGCAGTTCCGAGCTTGTTACGTGCTCTCATCGGCAGGGCAATCAATAAGAAATAACAGTGTTAATCTTGTATCCGCCAAGTTTGTCCCTGCCGGCCAGCTCACTAAGCTCGATAAGAAGTGTTATCCCTACGACCTGTCCCCCTATTTTTTCGATGAGTTTGCACGCCGCAGCCATTGTCCCGCCCGTAGCCAATAAGTCGTCAACCATCAAAACCTTTGCTTTGTCTTTTATAGCGTCACTGTGCACTTGGAGAGTGTCGGTGCCATATTCCAAATCGTAGCTGACACTTTCGGTTTTGAAAGGCAGCTTGCCTTT
>CAZOQJ010000064.1:0-13244 GCA_964581905.1 uncultured Pirellulales bacterium | reverse complement strand
ACTATCATTTTGGAGCCGTGGCCCAATCTTGTCAAGACCATCAGCATTTGCAGAGGTGATGTGTTTTGGGCCTCGTCACAGATAATGGCAGCCTCATTTAGAGTTCTGCCGCGCATAAAGGCCAGCGGAATGATTTCGATAATATCCAGCTCCATAAATTTCTTCATCTGAGCAAAGTCCATCATATCTTCGAGGGCGTCGAAAAGAGGCCGAAGATATGGATTTACCTTTGCCTGTATATCGCCCGGCAGAAAGCCAAGTTTTTCACCGGCTTCCACCGCCGGTCGCGCAAGGATGATTTTCCTTATTTGCCTTTTCTTCAGCATTGAGACAGCAATTGCGACGGCCAGATACGTTTTGCCGGTGCCGGCAGGGCCAATACAAAAAGTCAGGTCGTTGGCTAACATTGTTTCAACGTATTTTAGCTGTCCTTTGGTTGAGGGCTCGACCACCTTTTTGTGCGAATAGACGGCAATAGCTTCACCGGTATCAGAGACTGTGAGCGAACCACTACGAGTGATAAAGCCATTTACATCCGCAGTAGTAAGCGAGCCGCATTTGATTAGACGTTTTTGCATTTTGTTAATAATCTCGGCTGCTCTGTTCACGTTTTGTTCTTCGCCGGTGATTATCAAACTGGACTTCCGGGCAGTGACTTGGACGCCAAGTGATTGACGCAACAGCCGAAGATGACTGTCGGCCTGGCCGAACAGCTGAAGCTGCTTGCCGGCTGAATCTAATTGTATGGTAATTTCCAAAGTTTCTTCTCTTTAAGAGCAAAACATAAAGAATAAATAAGCAAATGGTGCTGCCATCAAAGGTGAATCAATGACATCCAATATTCCGCCGAAGCCGGGCACGCTTTTTGCCGAATCTTTCTGCTCGGCATCTCTTTTTATCATAGACTCGGCCAAATCGCCGAACTGGCCAATGAAAGCAAAACAAAAGCCAAAAATTGCCGCCAACCACCAACCCACTGTAATTATATCACAACTTAGGGCAAAGCAAATAGCAACGATTACTGCGACCGCAACAGCGCCAAGCATACCCTCCCACGTCTTTGAAGGGCTGATTTTAGGCGAAAACTTGTGCTTACCAAAAAGCTTGCCAATTGTGTATGCTCCTATGTCAGCGGACTTTACAACAAAAATGAACATAAGAAGCGGCCAGACGCCAAAGTCGATGCGGATGGCGAGAACAAAGCTGCTAAAAAGCCCAAGATAAACAATAGAAAAATAATTTGCCCCGCAGTTAGCTAATACTCCTGAAGTCCCATAGTGTATATATTGGTATAAAAGCAGCGATATCAATACGAAAGCTGGGAGAAAAAACAGAAATATACGAGGGGAGATTTCGATTAGTTGTGGCCAGTACCAGGCGCCTGCGAATAAAATCGATGCGATGATTGAAACAGGGGTGAAAATCCTCAATGTAGGGGCGGTTCGCGAACCGCCTGTACTTGCTGCTGCAAGCCTGGACAGCTCAAGCTGAGCGGGAATTGCCAATAGAGCAATGAGTAAAAAGAGCAATGTTCCCTGCACTGCTTTGTCGTCGGCTGCTGTAGCTGTCAATCCGCCATCCATCCAGCCGTCAAAAATAACAATGGCGGCAAAAAGTACCGTCATTACTGTGCCGAAAAACAATCTGTATTTAAGCATAGTTGCCCATTGCCTATTGCAAATCGCCCGTTACTTGCAACTATCCGACATTTGCGATTTTGTGATTCCACCAAAGCGCCGGCTGCGTTTTACATAAGCGAGTATTGCTTTTTCCAAATCTGGTCTTTTGAAATCAGGCCAGAGAGTTTTTGTGACATAGAACTCGCTGTATGAAATTTGCCAGAGCAGAAAGTTACTGACCCTCATCTCGTTTGCTGTACGTATTAAAAGGTCCGGGTCGGCAAGGCCAGCGGTGTATAAATGTTGACTTACGCATTGCTGGTCGATATCCCTTAGATGAAGTTTGCCGCTTTTATATTCTTGAGCGATTTCTTTAATGGCATTTGCAATCTCGGTTCTACTGCCGTAGTTCAGAGCCAGCGCAAGTTTCATTCCCGTGTTAGCAGCGCTCATTTCTATGGTTTCTGCAAGTTCTGCCTGTACCTTTGGAGGCAGACCGGATAATTGGCCAAGGTGTATCAGTCTAACGTTATTTTTGGCCAAAGTCTGGCGAATCTGAATAAGGTATTGGGCGTATAGATGCATTAGAGAATTGACTTCATCTTTAGGTCTCTTCCAGTTTTCTATACTGAAAGAATATAAGGTCAGAGACTCGATGCCAAAATCGACACAGCATTGGGCTATTCTTTCGACCGTCTTTCCGCCCTTGCGATGTCCTTCCATACGGGGCAAACCTTTTTTCTGCGCCCATCGGCCGTTGCCGTCCATAATTATTGCGATATGACGGGGCACCTGCTCGGCCTTTAGGCCGAGACGTTTAGCAGTCTTTTTAAGTTTCTCTTCAAAACTTTCCATAGCGTACAGATGTTTTCTGACCTCTGTTTTCTAACCTTTATATTTTGACTTTTGTCTTCTGAGGTTATCTGAATATCGTCTGGGTTCGTTCCGCTCCAACCCCAATAATTGTGACAGGTTTTTTGACCATTTCCTCAATAAGGCAAATAAAATGCTGGGCGTTGGCAGGCAAATCGTGAAAATCATTTACTTTGGTTATATCAACATCCCAGCCGGGGGCAGTTTCATAAACGGCACTTGCCTGTGAGAGTCTTGTTATGTTAGCAGGAAAGAAGGTAGTTTCTTTTCCGTTAATTTTATATGCCCTGCAAATATTTATTTCCTTCAGGCCTGTTAGTGTGTCGAGGTGCATCAACGCTATCGAATCAATGGAGCCGATGGTTACGGAGTAGGATACAGCTACGGCATCGAACCAGCCGCATCGGCGAGGCCGACCTGTCGTAGTACCGTACTCATGTCCTTTGTCACGAATGTATTGACCAATCTCGTTATCCTGCTCAGTGGGAAACGGGCCCGCTCCAACCCTTGTTGTGTAGGCCTTGGCTACGCCGATGAATCTATTAACCATCTTAGCTGGTATGCCGGAGCCGGCCGGCATACCAAGTGAGCTTGAATTTGAGCTGGTCACATACGGAAAAGTGCCGTGGTCCAGGTCCAATAGCGTCCCTTGCGCACCCTCAAAAAGAATAGACTTACCTTTGACAATCGACCTGTGCAGATATTCGGTTGTATCGGTCACAAATGGCAGTAGCTTATCAGCGTAAGATTTACACTTTTCGAAGACTTGCTCGGCATTTATCGGCTCAGCGTTATAAAGAGCTGTAAAAACCTTATTTTTGTATTCGACAATAATCTGCAATTTGGCCTTGAGATTTTCGAGGTTTCTGAAATCGGACATACGAATGGCGTGGCTTCTGCCGACCTTATCCGCGTAACAAGGGCCGATACCTCGAATTGTCGTACCAATTTTATTTTTGCCGAGCGATTCCTCTCGTAGCTGGTCCTCTTTCTTATGATAATCCAGAACTACATGGGCATTCTCACTTATAAAGAGGCGTCCCGTTAGCGTAATATTTTTTTGTTCGAGTACCTCAATTTCCTTTATCAGGGTATCCGGGTCAACCACTACGGCATTGGTAATCACGCAAATAGTATCTGGTCGAACCGAACCGCTCGGCAGCAAGTGTAAAGCAAACCTGTTGTCACCTACAATAACGGTATGCCCGGCATTTGCACCGCCACCGTACCTGACAACAATATCGTGCTGCTCGGCAAAGATGTCAACTATCTTGCCTTTGCCTTCGTCACCCCACTGCAGTCCAACAACGCACGTATTCATTTGCTTGTCTCTCGTATCTCGATTCTCGATATTGGAAATCCGATACTTGTTGAGAATCGAGCAACAAGCATCGAGCATCAACTATCAACTGATTTTTGCTACCAGATGGTCCAAAACAGCTTTTAAATTGTCGTATGTTCTATCACTTATTTTACGGTCGATTTCTCTGCCATTCTTATCTTTGTATGTGATGATAAAGTAACCTTTTGAGTCAAAGTGGGTCTTATTTATTTTTTGTATGGAATCATACGCAATCTTTTCATTCAGGCTGAGTATAAGGTCATTTTCCTCCGCTATAAGTTTCCTGCTCCTTATTACAAACAGATAGATACCCAAAAGCACCGCAGCTCCAAAAAGGATTGGTGAGGATTTCCGATTGAAATTCATCGAGGAATCGGGCTTGCCATTATTATCAATAACGTGATTTTTATAGAAGTCATATCGCTTTGACCATTTGTATTTGCTCAGATAACCATCGTAGCCAAAAATAGCTGCTGCAAGAATACAAACAACGATATAGATTTTCAGATTTGTCTTTTTGAATTTACTTATCGGTGCTTCTATAGCCATTTCAGGTTCCTTTCTTCCACACCCTGCATGGGCCGCTGGCAATCAAATGGGTGTGGGTCTACATTAATTTTTTCTGTGCGATTATCCCGGTTAAAGGCAGAACAAAGTTTGGAACGATTTTCTCAGCCATTAATTCCTGGGCCAATTGGCACTGGTATTCAAAAGATTTCAGAGCGTCAAATTTTTCAGTGGCTGAGGGATACTGACGAATCGTAAAAAACAAGCTTATGGCCTGTTCTGAATCGTGTTTTTGCTTTCTTCCGCCGTAACAGACACCTGTTTTCGGCTCTATGCTGATTCTAGCCTGAGTATTACCATCTTCTGACAAGGCCACAACCAGTGCAGGGGAGAAACCCACCACTCTATAAGGAGTATCCAGAAGGCAATTAAAAGGGCTTTGTGATAATAGCGCCTCCGCAATAACCTCATCATGGCTGCCTGCATAATCAAAATCCATAGCGAAAGTTACATCCAGTGAAGCGATGTCAAGATGGCTTACGCTGAGCATATAAGGGACAAGCTCGAGCACAAATCTATGCTGGCAGAAGGCCTCTTCGAAGTTTAATGGATTGACAACTCCGGAGCTGATACAGTCTATTTCGAGAGTAATCCAGCGGTATCGGCCGAGATGGGGGTCTTCTTCCAGGCAGTACTCGCTGTTTTCGCGTCGGTAGAAACGGCCCATGGAAGAGAATTGCTTTTGTATTCGCTCAAAGAAAGCCAGGATGGTATCCCGCTGCCCCGGGAGGTCTAACTCGGTATTGATGCACATATCGAGATAAAAGTCATCGCACAGCGAACTATAATCGTTTGCCATAATCAAAAACCCTCCATAAAACAGAGCCTCTTACAATTATTCATTACTAAACAAACCATCAACGCCTTGTTCCAAGTGATAAAATAACACAAAAACAGCTGAAATATAATAGTAAATCGCAAAAAAATTAAGTTTTTTTATTTAACCCCAACCCTTGTGGTCGGGGTTTGTTTAGCCCCCCAATTTATTGGGGAGTTAACCTATTTTTTATTTTTAATCCATCCCTTATTCTTTTATTATACTGTTATGCTGAAAAAAGGGCTTATCCAGATTTACACCGGCGATGGCAAAGGAAAGACCACCGCCGCATTTGGCCTGGCTCTGCGTGCAGCAGGGCAGGGCAATAAGGTCCTTATTTACCAGTTCTTAAAACCGGCATCTCTTGATATTGGTGAGCGATTTGCCCTGAAACTGGGCACAGTGAGAATAAGGGTCGAGGCACTTGACGTTGAATGGGATATGGCCAAATCTTTTGATGATAAAAAGCAGGTTGCTAAAGCCAAAACTGCAATCAGCGAGGCCCTCGAAAGATTAGCCCAGACAGCGGAAAAAAGATTTTATGACGTGTTAATACTTGATGAGATTGTATTTTGCCTGTCAAAAGGATTGGCAAGTCTGGAAAAAATTAAAGACCTCATCGAAAGACGAGACCCCTGCGTTGAGATTGTACTGACCGGCCGAGGTGCAACCGATGAATTGATAGCAATGGCCGATTTGGTAACAGAAATGAAAAATATCAAGCACCCATTTGACAAGGGGATAGAAGCAAGACAAGGTATCGAGTTTTAACTGCGAAGGGCTTTTATTATGAGTAAAAATGTTGCTGCGATAATATGTGCCGCCGGAGAAAGCAGCCGGTTTGGCAGTTCGACTACGCTCACCGCAGGCGGAAAGAGAAAAAAACAGTTCGTCGATGTAGGCGGCAGGGGGGCCTTTCTGCGAAGCGTCGAGCTTTTCGCTGACCGCGATGATGTAAAACAGATTTTGTTAGGCATCCCAAAAGAAGACGAAGAGATGGTGAACGTCAAGTGGGGGCCTAACCTGAAATTTTTTAACGTAGAAATCTTCTTCGGCGGCGCCGAGCGTTTTGAAACCGTAAATAAGGCATTAGAGCTTGTCAAAGATAATATCGAGCTTATTGCCGTCCACGATGCCGTGCGGTGCTGTTTGACAAAAGAGTGGCTCGAAAAAGTCATCACTACCGCTGCTCAAACAGGTGCAGCGCTGCTGGCCTGTCCTGTATCGGCAACTATAAAACAAGCTAAGGATAATACAATAATCAAAACCGTTGACCGAACAGGCCTTTATGAAGCCCAAACTCCGCAGGTCTTTGAGGCGAAACTACTGAAAAAGGCATACGAAAATCTTAAAAAGCTCGATGCGAGCAAAATCAACGCCTGCGGTGAGCAAGGTCGAACCGATGATTCCCAGCTTGTCGAAGCCCTTGGCCATCTCGTCGGGGCGGAGCCCGCCGTAGCCCGAAAGGTATCGATTGTCGAGACGGACTCCTCGAATATTAAAATTACCCGGCAAAGCGACATCGCAATCGCACAAGCTATTCTCAAATCCCGCGCCAAATCCAAACCGAAGGGCTACATAGGCCCATACGCTGAAGCCGAATGGTAAATCCCTGTTGCTTACACTTTGACGAGTTGTCATTCCGCACCCATTCGGCCTTGCTCAGGGCAGGCTTGATGCGGAATCCAAGTTTCTTGGGGACGGACTTCTGCCCCTTCAATCCTGCTTAGGACAAGTTATACAGGAAGTAACACAAAAAATGCAAAAAGTCCTATAAATTCTACATTTTTCGCTTGACAAGTCATTTTTTTTAACCTACATTATAATTGTTTAGCGTTGGTAAGAAATGGTGAAGGGAAAGACTCTATGTAGGGTTTCACATATCTTTTTTCTGCTTAAGCTATTTTTGTGTATAAACCATGTTTAGGATTAAGAGCCAGCAACACAAATAGCTGCTAAAAATGTAAGGAGCAAAATTATGTTTGCCAGAAGAATTATCTTTTGGGTGTTGGCTATCGGATTAGTACGTCTTTTTAATGTGTCCACAGGCCAAGCGAATCTGCTCATTTGGTATGACGCGGAAAAACAAGCTATAGGAGTAAATCCTTATGCGGACGGGTGGGGTCTCCCTGAGATTGCTATAGACTTCAACAGCGACCATTCCTCGGCGGGGGTAATCTACCAAAGGGCTTGGGGGGCGGGCTGTGGTGACATGACGCATGTTTCTGTCTATCAATGTCACGGGGGCGCTACATGGTTCTATTACGATAGCACAAGTAGTGGCTTTTGTGAGAACTATCCTGCCGTTGACGTGAGTTTGTTTGTTACGGAGGCTGCAGCCTACGGTGGCGATATGATTCGGTATTTCGTTGATGAGTGGAACGTGGCAGAATCTCGAACGACTATCTACGTACAACCCACGAATGCAAACCATGCAATCATTTCAGTTCTTGAAAGTGACCTTCTCAACGTTAGTTATGCATTGGTCAACAATGAAAGTTATGTTGAGGCAAATTGGTCCTCAATTCCTGAGCCGGCTACACTCTTGCTGCTTGGGTTGGGAGGACTGGTCCTTCGACTTCGCTCAGGACAAGCTTTGCTGAAACGCAGGGCGTAAGGGCACAAGAGCATAAGCGAATTAGAAAATTAGTTGATTAGGGCCGTGAGTTCCGATTTTAATTGGGACTTGCGGCCTTTTTTCTTTTATTTGCCCCGTTTCTTTGCAAAAATCCCGCTTTTTATATTAAAAATTTTTTGTAAAAATTTAATTTTTATGGTTGACAATATAATGATAATCGTGTACAATTATACGATGTTAGATTAAAAAATAATATTGAAAGGAGGTATTCTTATGGTACAGTTCATTGAAAAACACCGTCGGCTATTGCAAGCTTACTGCTTCATCGCCCGCATCCTCGGCTGGTTCTTGGTGTTGGGAGGAGTTTTCTGGTTTTTTGCAATTGCTAAAGAAAGCGCAACGGGAACTGATGAACAGCGGATTGATGTACTACTTTATATACTTAACAGCCTTGCCTATGACTTTGTTATTCCCGGCTTTCTGGCCTTCGCCATAGCGGGCCTCCTGGATTATTTGCTCCGCCCTGAGGCCAAAGCACGTCTTATTCTGCGAATGACGGACAAATTGTGCTACATCTATGCCATCTTCTTGACTTGGAGGTTCTGCGTCACCATACTGGCTTTCGGAGACGACACCTGGTTTATAAATTTTAAGCTTCTCACGGTCTCGAAAATGTCAGAGTCGGCCCGGATTTTATTAGTGCAGCCATTGCTTGTACCGACTGTTGCAAAAGTTCTGCTCCTTATTGGGGTTGGTATGATACTGCATCGTTTGCTGCCTGTTATTGAAGAATCAAAGACACTGGTCTGAAAGGAGATTGCAGATGATTAACATTCGATTAGATTACGTACTTTTAGACCGGCGGATGAAGCTAAAAGACCTGGCTGAGGCAACAGGCTTGGCGGTGAATAATCTTTCGATTCTAAAGACCAATAAGGCCCGCGCCATTCGCTTTTCTACTTTGAACAGTATATGCAAGGTATTGAACTGCACGCCCGGAGATTTGCTTGAGTATATTCCGGATGATATAGAAAAGTAGGGTAGTGTGGTTCATCTTTTTTCTTTTCTTCGTCCTGTTCCTGTGCTAAACTGCTGACGTCTTTGCTATGGAAATAACGACGCAGAAAGGATTCATCCTTCGTAGAACTTCGGAGAACGGATGCTATGGACCAGACGAACATACGAGCTTATCCAAAGAAGATAAAAGCGGTTCACAGATATGAAGTCGTAAAGGGCAGGCCAAAGATGGGTGTAGCAGGCAAGAAATTTTACTTTATTGGTGCCGGCGGGATTGGGATGAGCGGGCTGGCACAGCTTTTAATGAAAAACAATGCTATTGTTTCCGGCTCAGACCAAACTACAGGCAGTATTATCGACAAGCTCTGCCAATCAGGGGCCGACATAAAAATCGGACATAACGCGAAGTATCTCGATACTCAAACCGACGCGGTCGTCATCTCAGCAGCGATAAAAGAGGATAATCCCGAATTGAAAATAGCTCGCGAAAGGGGGGTGAAGATTTATAAATATGCCCAGATGCTCGGAGAGTTGATGAACCAGTATGACGGTATTGCTGTAGCCGGAACACACGGCAAGAGCACCACAAGCGGTTGGCTTACGTACCTGCTAAAGCAGGCAGGGGTCGATGTGAATTTTATTATAGGGGCCGAGGTCAGCCAACTGCAAAGTACTTCCGGCGTGGGTGATAGTAAATATTTCGTTGCGGAAGCGTGCGAATACGACCGTAGTTTTCTGAACCTAAAACCGAAAATCGCCTGCATACTCAATATCGAACAGGACCATCTGGATTACTATAAAGATGAGGATGAAATAGTTGATGCCTTCGGCCGGTTTGCTCGTGGTGTAAAACCGGATGGCGTCCTAATTGCCAACGGCCAGGATGCAAACGTGGCAAAAATAATCAGGCAACTGAGAAATGATATCCGTTGTGAGACTTTCGGGTTCGATAAAAGTTGCAACTTCTATGCCCAAAATCTTCAGTTAAATGACGGGCTCTATGCTTTTGAGGTCTATCATAGCGACAAGATATTAGGAGCGACTCGAATATCCATACCGGGCAAACACAACATCCTAAACGCACTGGCAGTAGCAGCTATGGCCGTTAACATCGGAATAGACCCAAAGCAGGTGCTTGAACTATTACCTGCTTTTACCGGTATTGACCGCCGGCTGATGTTAAAAGGCACGTACCATCGAATAACAGTTCTCGACGATTATGCGCATCATCCGACTGAAGTCAGGGCATCGCTTGAGGCGATACGCCAGCGGTATCAGCCGGGGCGAATCTTGTGTATTTTTCAGCCACATCAATACAGCAGGACAAGATTTTTGCTGAATGACTTTGCTGAAAGCTTCAAGCTTGCCGATATAACTATTGTGCCTGAGATTTATTTCGTCCGGGATTCGCAGACGGCCAAAAAAGAAATTAACTCGCAGATACTTGTCGAGAAAATGCGAGTCAATGGTACGCAAGCTCTGTTTATCGACACTTTTGAGGGTATTTGTGATTATCTAAAGGCAAACGTAGCTTCCGGCGACTTAGTTATCACTATGGGCGCAGGCGACGTTTGGAAGGTGGCAGATGAATATATTCACTGGCTTGGACGAAATAGTCCAAATTAAATATCCGTTGGCAAAGTGCACCTGGTACGGCTTGGGTGGTCCGGCTGATTATTTTATCAGGCCGAAAAACACCAAGCAGCTTAAAGAGGTGGTTAAGCGCTGCAATGAAAACAAAATCCCAATTTATGTGCTCGGCTTCGGCTCCAATCTGCTAATCAGCGACGAGGGCCTGCGGGCAGCGGTTATAAAGCTTGAGGTAGAGGAGTTTGCACAGATGCAGTTCGATGGCGAAGAGCTTACCGCATGGGCAGGAGCAGAATTAGCCAAGCTGGTTTTAACCTGTGTGCAGAATGGTCTTTCAGGTATCGAAGCCCTGACAGGCATACCCGGCTCGGTCGGCGGTGCGGTAAGAATGAATGCAGGCGGCAACTTCGGTGATATTGGCGCAGCCGTTGAATCGGTTACTCTTATGGACAGCCAGGGCAGTATCTTTGAAAAGAGCAAACCGGAACTGATGTTCGACTACCGCAGCACAAATATCACCGCAAAATTTATCCTGAACGCCCGAATGCAGTTGGCTTCCGCCGACCCTGAGCAAATTATGCGAACGGTGAAGGAAATCTGGATTTATAAAAAGAACAATCAGCCCTTAAATTCAAAAAACTCCGGCTGCATATTCAAAAATTCAAGAGGGGTTTCTGCCGGCGCTTTGATAGACAGGGCAGACCTTAAAGGTTTACAGATAGGCGGAGCCGTCGTCAGCGAAAAACACGCCAATTTCATCATTGCGCAAAAGGGATGCAAAAGCCATGACGTTATGAGATTAATAGAGGCCATAACCCAAAGGGTCAAAGAAAAATTTAATATCGAGCTGGAGCTTGAAATCGAAGTCTGGAAGTAAGTTCGTGACTCGTGCTATGTGGTTCGTCTCTCGATAGGAGCATAAGGAAGCTGGTGAATTGAAAATAGGAGAAAATAAACTGAAAGTCGCCGTTCTCATGGGCGGTATCGGGGAGGAGCGCGACATCAGTATTCAAAGCGGCCAATGTGTCGCACAGGCCCTTAAAGAGGCCGGCCTGAATGTAGTACCCGCTGATATTCAGCCGGATAATATGAGTATCCTCGAGGACAGTGACATTGATGTATTCTTTATCTCGCTTCACGGCAGGTTCGGTGAAGATGGCCGGCTTCAGCAGATACTCGAAGACAAAGGACTCGTCTATACAGGCAGCGGGCCGGCAGCAAGCAGGTTAGCGTTCGACAAGATGGCAAGCAAAAAAGCCTTTGCCGAAGCCGGCATAGCAACTCCTGCAGCACTTCACTTCGACCACGACACCAACATTCAGGAGCTCGAAGAACAACTCCGGCAGCTTGTCCGCCATACGTCTGGCGGAATTGCAGGCAAATATGTAATAAAACCAATAAAGCAGGGAAGTACTATCGGCGTTAGTATTGCCGATGACCCAAACTCCGCAATAGTAGATGCAAAGAAGTGTTTAACTGAATTTAGCGATTGTATGATTGAAGAATATATTACAGGCCGAGAGCTCACTGTCGGAATACTGGAAAATCAGGCGCTGCCAATCATCGAAGTTCGAAGCAAAAATGGTTTTTACGATTACCACGCAAAATATATAGATGAGGGAACTGAGTACCTTTTCGATACGATTAACGACTCGGCGCTGATAGAAAAAATTAATCAATCGGCGTTTGTTTGTTTTAATGCACTTGGCTGCCGACACTTCGGGCGAGTTGATTTTATCCTGGGTAGTGACACAAAACCCTACGTTTTGGAAGTTAATACTATACCGGGTTTTACTACCCATTCGCTCCTGCCCAAAGCGGCAGCGAAAACGGGACTTTCAATGAGCGATTTGTGTGTAAAAATTATCGAAGCGGCATTGGCAAATAATAATCCGGAATTTCTCTCTAATCGGACAATAACCAATAAAGGATAATTGTGGCCAGAAGAAAAAAGACCAAAAGGATATCGTTTAAGCTCAGGACCTCCCCGAAAAGGAAAAAGCTTCGTTGGCCTTTACCGCCCTTAACGAGCATTTTGAAAGTTCTGGCGGTCGTATGTATTTGCGCCGCAGTCGTTGCAGCTCTTTATTTTGTTGAAAAGTATGTAAGGTCAACCACACCTATTAAGACAGGTCCGTTGGTATTGGAAGATGTGCCGGGATGGGTAACCGCCGAGCTAAGAACAAAGATTTTTGCCGCTGCAGGTTATAAAAATATCGAGCTTGATGAAAAAGCCGCACGATTAGTGGCAGAGAACCTGGCATCTGTGGGCTGGCTGGACAACGTAAAGGTGCAAACCACGCATGATAATATCCTTATTAGTGGGCAGTGGCGAAAACCACTCGCCCTGATAAAATCAGGTTATAACAAATTTTACGTTGATGCCGAGAGGGTAGTGCTCGATTTCGTGCCGATGCCGAAGCTGCCGCTCGTTCATATCACAGGAGTCACGGTAACGAAAATACCAAACGTGGGAAAAGTGATT
This sequence comes from uncultured Pirellulales bacterium, assembly GCA_964581905.1. GTDB lineage: Bacteria > Planctomycetota > Phycisphaerae > Sedimentisphaerales > Anaerobacaceae > CAZBWE01. Next base: position 356 of record CAZOQJ010000064.1, on the reverse strand, counting down.
GAAAAGCAGGATATCGCCGCAGCTGTAACGATACTGTCCGCGATGGCGCAAATGGACAAATCTGTAACGCCGGATAGGCCTTTGCTTGATGAGGTTGACCGTATCGATTTAAGCAATTTCGATGGCCTTCATAACAATCGCCAGCCGCACATTATTCTTTATGCAAAAGATAATACCGAAATCATCTGGGGGGCCGAATTCGGCTGCTGGCAAAAATATCTGGAAGCTACTGACGAGGAAAAACTGGCCAAGCTTTACAGCTATTATAAAGAATACGGTTCCTTATTAGGCGGTGCTAAATACATCAATCTCCGCGACCCCCAAAACACCGTCCATCTACCCGTTGACAAATATTA
>CAZOQJ010000063.1:0-13337 GCA_964581905.1 uncultured Pirellulales bacterium | reverse complement strand
TTGTAAGGACATCGACGTTGACACGCAGCTTTTTGAGTTTTTCTTTATGTTCGACCCCAAACCGCTGCTCCTCGTCGATTATCACCAGCCCTAAATCCTTTAATCCCACGTCGCCGCTTAAAAGCCGATGTGTGCCTATAAGTATATCGACCTTGCCTGCCTTTGCCCGTGCGATAATGTCGGCTGCCTGTTTTGTTGTTTTGAATCGATTTAAAATTTCGATATTGACCGGAAAATCAGCAAACCGCTCGGTGAAAGTCCTGCCGTGCTGGGCACACAATACTGTTGTCGGCACAAGCACCGCCACCTGCTTTCCGTTCTCGACCGTCTTAAACGCCGCCCGCATCGCAAGCTCGGTCTTGCCGTAACCGACGTCGCCGCACAGTAATCTATCCATCACCATTGGCTGCTGCATATCCGCTTTGATTTGCTCTGCCGCGGTAGTCTGGTCCGGCGTTTCCTGATAGGGGAAAGACTCTTCGAATTCGGCCTGCCAGTTCGAATCTTCTGTGAACTTAATTCCACCCATTGTCTGGCGTCTGGCCTGAACCTCAAGCAATTCGGCTGCGAGGTCAGCAACGGAGCGAGCGACCTTTTGCTTTTGCTTGAGCCATCTTTTCGAGCCGACCTTGCTTAATTTCGGCCGCTTCGGACTTGTCCCTATGTACTTCTGCACCAGCGCAATATTGCGAACCGAAACCTGGATTTTTACGCCGTCGGCATATTCAATTGTAAGATACTCTGAAGCAATGTCCTTTTCCTTTATAGTTTTCACGCCTGAAAACTTACCGATGCCGTAGGAAGCGTGGACAACATAGTCACCTTCCTGCAAATCGCTGAGCGCTTCCACCGATGCCATCGCCCGTGTCGGCCTTTGCCTTCTCCGCAGCGCATATTGACCAAACAGCTCGTGATGACTTATTACAATTGTATTTAGCGAATTTATGACAAAGCCCTGATGAACAAAACCTCTGGTCAGCTTAAAATTCGCCCCCGATATTGTCTTCGCCAGGAAGACTCGGGGGTTAATATCCTCAATAATCTCACCTATCCGTTTAATCTCAGCTTCAGCTTCGCAGTAAAGCAGCACTTTCTTTCCCTGTTTTGCCTCTTGGACCAATTCTTTTAGTGCCTCTTTGTGTCCCGCCCAGACCGAAGTTGCCATGTGCTGGAACTGCTGCACACTTCTAATATCCACTTTGAGAAAATCATCCGTCCCCTCGGCTGTGCTCGGGCCTTCGCCACGCCGAAGTGGCTTCGTCCACGCAGGCGGGACAGGCTTGGCCGTAGCGAATCTGCAAATATGTAGTTGTGTGAATTTGCCCAACGCATTAAAGATATCTTCCCAGCTATAAAGGCGGCTCGCATCTTCGGCCCGCTGGTGATATATCTTTGCCACCTCTTCGATATCAGACGGCTCTTCGAGAATTATTATGCAATCTTCCGGCAGGATGTTTACGAAAAGCTCCCTCTGCTCTACCGTGGTGCCGCACACTACGGAAATAATTCCAATACCCGTTATTTGTCGAATCGACCGCTGCGTATCGAGGTCAATTTCGCGGATGCTTTCTATGGTGTCACCAAAAAATTCAATCCTGACCGCCTCGGCAGTCTGAGAAGAAACACCTTTCTGATTTTCCTCCAACAGAATTTTTTCGGTGGTCAGCGGCGCGTATATATCGACAATTCCTCCTCGACGAGCAAATTGACCCGGTAAATCGACTCTTTCAACATGTTCAAAACCGCTATCGACCAGCCAATTAACAACATGCTCCAGTGATATCTCTTTTTTTATCTCTAATCGCAGACAACTTTCCTGCAGGACCTTTGGCTTTGGTATCGGCTGGCAAAGCGATTGAATCGATGCGGGGATAATAAATTTGTCTCTATCCGGACGAGATGCGAGAAACGAGAGACGAGAGACGAGCTTCAACCTTTCAGCTCTTATTTCATCAGTGGCATCTGCTAAATCTTCTTCACCTTCCCATGCGGCAAATGGCTCAATCCTCCGGCCGCTAAAGGTGTGTAAATCGTCAGCAGCTTTATCGGCATCGTCGATGTGCGGACAAATGTAAAGAATTGGCCGTTCAAGTTTTTCTGATATATGAGCTGCCAATAAGCGCGCAAAGGACCCCCACGTCCCCTCGACTTTAACCACCCCCTCATCAGCTTTGGCGGGGGTCAGTCGAGAGATTATCTGAGAAACTATTCTCTCTTTGTCGAGATTCATTGACTATATAAAAGCCGCCAATTTTAAGTCAGCGACAAGATAAACAACCCTGAATATTAACGGGTCGATGGTCAGCAGTCAATCAGATGCCGAAGCTCGTTCCGACGGCTCGGGCCGCTTTTATAAGGTGATGATTTTTTGGCACCGTCTTTATTTTGCCGGCGACCCGTGAAAGGGCGATGCTCGATAGTTTGCCATCTTTCATCACAACCAGGTGGCCTCTAACGCCTTTCATTAGAAGTTCGATGGCAGTATAGCCAAAGTTGGTAGCCAGGGTCCTGTCGAAGGGTGTAGGTGTTCCGCCTCGTTGTATATGGCCGAGGACAATCGCTCTGCAATCAAGAGAGGTGTGTTCTTTGATTTGCTCAGCCAGCACATTTGCGACCCCACCGAGTCGAATCGGGTCTGGACTGTGAGCAAGCTTTTTGGCAACGACCATTTTACCGCCTTTTTCCCTTGCCCCTTCAGCAACTACTATTATGCTGAATCTCTTGCCTCGCTTCGACCGGCCGAGCACAAATTCGCAGATTTTATCGATTCTGTATGGCATCTCCGGTAAAAGAATGACATCCGAGCCGCTTGCTACGCCCGCATAAAGGGCAATCCAGCCGGCGTATCTGCCCATAACCTCCACTATCATTACCCTATGGTGCGAACTGGCTGTGGTATGGACTTTATCAATCGCTTCTGTTGCGGTTGTAACGGCGGTATTAAAACCAAAAGTAATGTCCGTGCCGTAAAGGTCGTTATCGATTGTTTTGGGTACACCCATAACAGTTAAGCCTTTTTTGGCGAATCTGGCAGCCGATGCCATTGTGCCATCACCACCGATACAAATAAGGGCATCGATATTACGGCCCTTGAGCGCCTTGATACATTGAGCAGAGACATCCCTCGTCTGGACTTTTTTGCCGACCTTGATTTGATGAGCAGAAGGATTAGCTGTATTAGACGAACCCAGAATCGTTCCGCCGGCGGTCAGTATGTTGCTTACTTCATTGTAGCTGAGCACGTGCATCCGGTCTTCAATCAGGCCCAGAAACCCATCTTCGATTCCCCAGACCTCCAGGCCGTATTTATTTATCGCAGTCTTGGTAACGGCCCTGATAACTGCATTAAGGCCCGGGCAATCGCCGCCACCGGTCATTACCGCTATGGATTTAATACTCTTTGTTTTCATAATGTTCAGTATCTTATGATTATCAACTCACAGCTTTTTTTGCGGCTTTTATTGCGTTTTCTACAGTAATACCGAATTTCTCAAAGCAAATTTTAGCTGGTGCCGATGCACCAAAGGACGACATCCCAATAAAGACTCCCTTATCGCCCAGGTATTTATACCAGCCCTGTTCGACACCGGCTTCAATGCCGACTCTGGCCTTAACAGTCGGCGGAAGAACCGAATCTTTATATTTCTGGCTTTGCTTTTCAAACAGCTCCCAGCAGGGCATGCTCACAACCTGTGCTTTTATTCCTTCTTTGGCCAATCCTTCGGCCGCACTCAGAGCAATGGAAACCTCCGAACCGCTGGCCAAAAGCAATACGTCCGGCTTATCCATACCGAGCAAAACATAGGCACCTTTGCTGATGTTTGATGTAGAAGCGAATTTACTCTCGTCGATAACAGGCAAACCCTGCCGGGTAAGAAGTAAAGTCACCGGTCCATCTCGATACTCCAACGCAAACTTCCACGCCTGCGCCGTTTCATTGGCATCGGCGGGGCGGAATACAAGCAAGTTCGGTATTGCTCGAAGTGCTGCAAGCTGTTCCACCGGCTGATGCGTGGGGCCATCCTCGCCTACACCAATGCTGTCGTGAGTGAAAACGAATATTGTCGGATATTTCGATAGAGCCGCAACGCGAATCGCGCCCCGCATATAGTCAGAAAAAACCAGAAACGTCGCGCCATACGCACACATCAGGCCGCTTACAGAAATACCGTTCATTATTGCCCCCATTGCGTGTTCCCTGATGCCGTAGTGTATGTACCTGCCATCGCGAGCATCTTTCTGGAAGGCCTTCACACCGGCGAACCTTGTATTATTGGAAGGCGTCAAATCCGCTGAGCCGCCCAGAACCAAAGGCAGTTTCGGCATCAGCGCATCGAGCGTCTTGCCTGAGGCCTTGCGGGTCGCGATAGAGCTGCCCGCTTCGAACTCCGGCAAAAGCTCATCAAAATTTACGGATAGCTTACCTGCCGCTGCGTCACGGAACTGCTGTGCAAGCTCCGGGTATTTTTTTGCGTACTCGTCAAACATCTTATTCCATGCTGTCTCTTGTTCTTTACCTCTATCAACCGCTTTTCGCATATGAGCCGAAACTTCATCCGGCACATAAAAGGACTTTTTCGGGTCCCAGCCGAATTGTTCCTTGGTCAATTTTATTTCGTCTTCACCCAGAGGAGAACCGTGCGAGCCGGCTGTATCCTGCTTATTTGGACTGCCATAAGCAATATGTGTACGCAGCTTTATAATACAAGGCCGGTCTTTTTCATTCTTCGCATTAATAAGCGCCTTTTCAAAAGCAGCCATATCATTTCCGTCGCCGCGGACTTGCTGAACGTACCAGCCGTATGCTTTGAAGCGCTCGGCCCTGTCTTCTGTAAAAGCAAGCTCTGTACTGCCGTCAATAGTTATGTAATTGTCATCATAAACGACAATCAAATTATCCAGCCCGAGATGCCCTGCTAATGAGCAGGCCTCGGAGGCAACTCCTTCCTGCAGGTCACCATCACTGGCAATTACGTAAATGCTATAATCAATAACATCAAAACCATCCCGGTTGAAATAACTGGCCAGATATTTTTCGGCTATAGCCATTCCAACTGCATTGGAAATTCCCTGGCCTAAAGGTCCGGTTGTAACCTCAACACCGCACTTCTGGTCTTTCTCCGGATGGCCCGGCGTTTTACTGTCCCATTGGCGAAAATTTTTCAGGTCATCAAGACTTAAACAATAGCCGGTCAGATGCAGCAGAGAATACAAAAGCATACTACCATGCCCGGCTGAAAGAACGAAACGGTCCCGGTTATGCCAGCCGGGGTTAGCCGGGTTGTGCTTAAGGTGCCTGTCCCACAGAACAAAAGCCGCCGGTGCCATCCCCATTGGCATACCCGGATGGCCGGAGTTTGCCTTTTGCACTGCATCGACCGACAAAAACCGAATTGTTTGAATACAAAGCTCATCAAGCTCAGATAATCCTGGATTTTTTACAGATTTACCCATCGTCAGCTTCCTGAAATAGCGGTTACAAATAGGTTTTTAGCATTAAAACGAACTTATAGTAATAGCCTAAAAGTCCTTTTTTCGCAAGCTTTTTATCCCATATCTTGCAGGTTTTAGAAGGATAAAAAAGTTGACAATTGTTTAGGTTGGTGCTAATTTGAACGGATAAGAGTTATTTGGTGATTTATTAGAAAAGGACCTCTTTTTGGGAGGTAGAAAAATGCGCTCTCACATTAATTTTTTTATTATGGCAGTTCTGGCCGGTTTAGTTTCTATTAGTTTTGCCCAGCAGGCTATAGTTGTTTCTGAAGTACCGGCTTCGGCTGGTGATGTCAACGCTGTGAATATTCTATCTTTTCCTTACGTTGCCGAGATAACCGGCGATAATGTTTATGTTCGCTCCGGTCCGGGTACGAATTATTACGACTGCGGCAGGCTCAACAAGGGCAACAGGGTGGAAGTGGTCAGCAGTCAATTTAGCTGGTCTCGTATTGTTCCGCCGCCTGGCAGTTTTTCCTGGATATCAATGCAGTATGTCAATATCGACCCGAATAATCCTGCTGTTGGAATTGTTAGCGGTGACAGCGTTCGTGTCTACGCCGGCTCGGATACTGTGAAGCCCTTATATTCTACGACCTTGCAGTTAAAGCTCAATCAGGGCGATAGAGTTAGGTTGCTGGGGGAAGAAGAAGATAATTATTATAAAATTGTTCCTCCGACCGGTGCCTATTTTTGGGTCAGCACCCAATATACAAGCCCGCTGGGGCCTGTTGGCGAGGTTGAGGTAGCTACCGAACCAGAGGCCTACGGTGTTACTACCATGGTTACTGCCACGGATATTTCGGTTGAGGCCGAGAAGCTCAAAGAGTATTACATCCTGGAAAAACAAATACAGATGGAACAAGCCAAACCAATCGACCAGCAGGGTTATGCAAATGTAAAGAAGGCGCTTGCTAAGATTGCCAATAGCAAAGAAGCAGGCAAGGCCGCACGCTACTGTGAATTTGCAGCGAAAAAGATAGAGCGTTTCGAATTGGCTTCGGCGGTAGCAAAGGAAGTTCAGCTTCAGAATGCACAGTTGCAGCAGACTAAAGCGCGGATAGAAAAAGCCCGTATGACAAGACTTGATGAATATCAGCAGATGGGTGGATTTGCTGTTGTAGGGCAGTTTCAAACGTTCGAGACTTACGGCCCCGGGCACTACCGGATAGTTGATGATTCGGGCAAAACCATTTGTTATGCTTTGCCGAGTGGTTCAGCTTCACAAGCAGGTTTGGACAAGTTTGTTGGTAAAAAAGTGGGCCTGGTCGGAACGATAGAGCCGCATCTGGAAACCCAGGGGGCTCTCGTGCGTTTCACGGAAATAGCTGGAATAAAATAATCAGCTTTCCGAATTGATAAAATCTAATTTTGCCGCTTTCCCCGGCACTGGGACGATATTGTCCGGAGGAGCTTTTACCTCGCCTTTCTCGAAATCTTCAGCGGTCGGCGTTAAAGTCAAGTTGTACCAGGGTGATTTTTGATTTTCAGCGAGGTCCGACCACCTGACAAGTTTGCCGGTGTAGCTGGATATTCGGCCCATAATGGCGGCGAGTGTGGCTTCAGCAACATTACGGGTCTCGTTGAGCGGTTTTCCTTCGAGAATACTGTTGAGCAGGTCGATATGTTCCTGCACATACGGCCCTTTGAGTTCTTGAAACGTCGGCGTCTTGATTTTTTTCTTCTTGAACGGCCGCAGACCTCCATCACCCCAGGTCGTACCCTTTGTGCCTGCGAATCGCTCCCTCACTCCGCCGTCGCAGCCGTTAATCTGGCGGCACATGCTGTGAATGTGGCAGCCTTCACCGTAATTGAGGTCGACACTGAAGAAGTCGAACTGGTTACCGGTTTTGCGGTGGGCACGCCCGCCGAAGCCAAGGGCTGCTTTCGGATGATGGCCGATGAACCAGTTGGCAATGTCGATATTGTGGACGTGCTGCTCGACGATGTGGTCGCCGGACATTTCGCTGAAGTTGCCCCAGTTGCGTATCATATAATCTGCATCGCTTTCATTGGGCTTGCGCTCTCTATATTTTATTGCGTCATCGCACCATGACACATAACCGCCGAGGATTTTGCCGATTGCACCGCGCTCGACAGCATATGCAATACGGCGGTAGTTGCTTTGGTGGCGGCGCTGCGTTCCGGCAACGACGGCGAGTCCTTTTTGCTCTGCCAGCTCGCCGACCTTGATGATTCTGCGGAAACCCGGCGGGTCAACAGCAACGGGTTTTTCCATAAAGACGTGCTTTCCGGCCTGGATTGCCGCCTCGAAATGTATGGGGCGGAAGTTTGGCGGTGTGGCCATCAATACGACATCCGCATCACTATCTAAAAGCTTTCGATAACCATCTGCACCGCCGAAGCATTGCTCCGGCGGAACTCCATGTTGTTTGCCGGTTGTCTCTGCCTTGTCCTTGAACCAGTCGGCCGTTGCGACAATCTCCAGCTCCAGGCCGATGTATTCGGCTGCCTTGACGCAGTCGTTCAAAGCCCCGTTGCCCCGGTCGCCGCAGCCGAGCAGGGCAACCCGCATCTTTTTAGGCTTCTTGGCTAATACGTTGATATTGCCTGAGAGCATCGCTGCCATACCGGCCGCTGCGGTTGTTTTGATAAAATCTCTGCGCGAGACAATACCGCCTTTTTCGGATGTTTTCTTTTTCATCGATGACTCCTACTTAAGAAGTTATGAAAAGCACGAAATCCGAAGTACAAAACAAATGTTTTGGTCATTTGTATTTTGGCAATTTGATATTGTTTCGGATTTCGATATTCGGATTTCGGATTTTTATTTTTTGAACGCCGTCCATTTCTGCTTGCTCTTGTTGCTGGCAAGAACGGTGTCTATAAAGAGCATACCGCGCAGGCCGTCGTTGACATCAGGGAAGTCCAGCGCCAATGGGTCCGGCTTTGTCCTTGTTAATTTTGCACGCAGTGTATCGGCGAAGTTGCAGTAGTTATTGGCAAAGGCCTCGAAGAATGCTTCGGGATGGCCGAACGGCAGGCGTGTAGCGCGACCGGCTGCGGGACTTTTGGCCCCTATGTAGTCGTTGCCGCGGCGCCATACCTCCACGGGGCCGTTCATCTGCTTGACATAAAGGTAATTCGGATGCTCCTGGTGCCATTCTAAGGATTTCTCTTCGCCATAGACCCAGATAGCCAGGTCGTTTTCGTGGCCGATTGATATCTGGCTGGCGTGAAGGATTCCCCTTGCGCCGTTGTTGAAACGCAGAAGGACGTTGCCGTCGTCGTCGAGCCGCCGGCCCTTGACAAAAATTGTCAGGTCCGCGCAGAGATGTGTAATCTTCAGGCCGGTTACGTATTCTGAGAGGTTCTCTGCGTGCGTGCCGATATCGCCCATACAGCCGGCTCCGCCGGACTGCTTCGGGTCGGTTCTCCAGGCGGCCTGCATACTGCCGGTTTTCTCCACGGCTGTAGCAAGCCAGCCCTGCGGATACTGCACTATAATCTTGCGGATTTTGCCAAGCTCGCCGCCGCGCACCATGTCCCTTGCTAATTTGACCATCGGGTAGCCGGTATAGTTGTGCATCAGGCCGAATACTTTGCGGCTCTTGCGGACGATTTTTTGTAGTTGCCGTGCCTCATTGACATTGAACGTCATCGGCTTTTCGCACATAACGTGAAAGCCGGCGTTGAGAAAATCCCTCGCAATAGGAAAATGCCAGTTGTTCGGGGTGGTAATAGAGACGAAATCAATCCTTTCGCCCACCGGCAGCTTAAGCTCCCGCTCAATCATCTCCTGATAATTACTATATACGCGTTTCGGGTTGATTAGTAACTCCCGTCCCATTTGCTTGGATTTGCGCGGATTAATATCGAACGCACCTGCCACGAGGTCGATGCCGCCGTCTAAGCGGGATGCCTTGCGGTGAACGTCGCCGATAAATGCCCCCGATCCTCCGCCGACCATTCCCATATTCAATTTTCGATTAAGTGCCATACCTGCTCCTTTCAATCATTCATGTTTTTTTTTGCCATAGATTACTCAGATTTCACCTGATTTATTTTTTGCCGTATTCTCTTAAGATTATAAGCTCCGGCGTCAGCAAAGCAAGGGGGAAAAAATTGGCTTTGATTGGGTTTGTTTTGGCTTTGTTTTTCCCAGTTCGTAGTTCATTGTTCATAGTTCATAGTCCTTTATAGTAAAGAAGTTAGGTTCATTTGGACATTTGGTGAAATTGGCTTTGGGATTTTTAGGCCAAAAATGGGGGTTCATTTTTATAATCCTTTGTTTTACCATAACTTATAATAGCTCGATTTTTATGAAAATTGGGTTTGTTTTGCATAATTTCGTCGCTCGTTGCTCGTGACCCGTCGCCCGCAACCCGTCGCTCGTTGCCCGTCTCTCGTCGCTCGGATGGTAAACGGTTCATTGGCTAATCTAATCCGTGGTATAAATGAACTTATGGTTAAATTTGACTTGCGGGTCTCCGCGAACGCGTTCGCCACTGGCGAGACTTCTGTGCTACTTGAGCACGTTCGGAATTATAACAGATATGGCCTGTTTTTCAAGTTTTTTTATAAAATATTTAGCCACAGAGAACACCGAGAACACAGAGATTTGATAAATCCATTTTGCGCTGGACTGCCGGAGGCCGCAATGAGGGACAACAGAGTTACGCAGGAGCGGAGCGACGGAGTAATATAAAATGTCCGAACCGCAGGCAGCACAAGCAAGTTCAGAATTAACCACAAATTGACACAAAATACGTTTCGTTTCTTAGGCCGAAAGAACGAATGAATATAGCTAAAAACACACTCTTGGTCTCTTTCTGGCTGATTTAAAAGCCGAGGGCAATTCAATGAATAATGAGAGAATGGGTTAGTTGAATTGCTTTGCAAGAATATTATTTAGGTAGCTCATGTAGTATATCACTAATATCTAGCATATCCGATTTTACAGTAAAACGGCTAAGGGCTGCTTCTTTAATCGGTTGATAGATTTCAGAATCTAATGCATTGCTTGTTTCTCCCACCCATTTGCCTTCTTGGCTAACAAAATAAAATGCACTTTCAGAATATTCTTTTAAATCTACTTCACGACGGTAACTTAAACGAATTTCTAATATACGGTAGTGTTTTTCGCTATCCATAATGGTAGGTAATGATGTATCAAGTGATGATTCGTTAATTTCTATATTTGCTTGTTTTAAAGAAGGAAGCCTATCAATAGTCCATTGGAAATCTGAACCCGTGGCGGATGCAACTACCTTTTGTTGATTTGGTAAATACCTAAGAAAATGAAATTGAACTTGGAGTTGAATTGCATCAACAGGGCCTTTATTTCGTATATTTATATGCGCTAGGATTTTATCATTTATTTTTTCTAGTTGTGCTCGTAGCGATAGTGTAGGACGGAAGTCTAATTTATTTAATATTTTAGCATCATTTCTAGCTATAAAACTTTGCCAGATTGAAATACCGGATAATATCAGTGCTAACAACGCAATTATTTCTAATAAGCCAATTTTTGTTTCAATTTTCATTGTTTATAAGATGCAATAAGGATCCAAACCGTGAGGTAAGCAAATCCGCCATCTCACGGATTGAACACTGATTTTACCCGCCATCTGTGTGGCGTGGTTTATCCGCATGTGGCGGATTTATGCTGTCATTACACTAATGTCAATACACCAGCTAATCGGCGGTCTTTATGCGGTCCGAGTTGGGCTGCTTGTTAGTCATAGATATGTCCATTGACCCAATCAAATACTTTTTCTGCAAACTTCATGGTCATTTCTTCTGGTTTTACTGGCTTTTTGCATTCATTTAAAGCTGCATCCCACAATTCCTGAGAAGTCGCATCCGTCTCTTTGCCTGCAGCCATTGCTCTAGCATCGCAATCAATAGGCTTGCCTATTTTCTGGGCTTTGACTGACAGGGCAAATGCAACTGTCTGACGGCCCCATAAGCTTAAGTGTTTAATCAATTTCTGTTTCTCGCTTTCATCCGCCATTGATTATCTCCTTATAATCATAACAACCAACAATAATAATACCTGTGGCTGAGCCATACAACACTTTTTTAGCAATTTGATTTCATATCGCGGTTGTTTTCCTCAAAGCAACTTGATGGATTATACTAGACTTGGGGTTAAAAAGCAAAAACTTTTAATTAGTATTTAGTATTTGGTATTTAGTTCATGGCCAGAAAAAACCTGCCGTAATCCGCCTTCGTTAAAACTACGGCGGACAAGAACGGCAGGCTAAATATCTTTTAATTTCTCTGTGCACTCTGTGGCTAAAATAAAAACCCCCAGTAATACTGAGGGCTAAAAATGTGGATTCCTGCTTTCACAGGAATGACATAGGGATGAGATTGCCGCGGCCTGCGGCCTCGCAATGACCCGGCTTCGCCTTTGGCTACACAGCAGAAAGCAACCCCTGCCGCGAGCGGCAGGGGTAACCGCTAATCATTCTTGTATCTAAGCGCCTCAAAAATATCTTGTCCTGCAGTCGGCCAATATTCTTCCACGTTCTGAGGTGCTAATATATAGGCATGTCCTAAAGAGGTTTTTCCCAAATACTCACTAACAAGGATATCTTTTCTTTGTTTTTTTACCTTTGTTCGTTTTGGAGTTATCCATAGTCTGACTGTGATGACATCTTTCTTGCCCCCATGCCCCACAGTACGAAAAAAACTGCATGAGAACGTATTCTTTACTTTTGCTCGGCCTGCCGGTCCATCAGAGGACGAGTCCTGGGTTCGCGCTAATTGCCACCTTTTATTTGGCAATATGCCAATTAGGCAGGAGATGATTCGGTCCTCTTTTCGAGGCGTTCCCCGTTTGACTTCGAACTCAATGATATTTGAACCTGGGAAGGTCGAATCAATAGACGCTCCGTAGTTACCTTCTCGAAATTGAATACTGTATTTACCGGGTTTTGTAATCACATACTCATCCGTGATATTCCGGTTCTCGAAGAGAGTTACAATCTCACCCTTATCGATTGGTTGCTCTGCCCCACCCGTTTGGAATGGACCCTTCTTATAGTATATTTCATTAGCATCGGGGGCTTTTATGAACAGAGAATTATGAGAAATCCCCTGGTGGTCATACCATTTCAGTGAATCACTAACATTCTTCAGAACAAGCCCGAATTTCATCGGTTTTCCCGCAACAAACTTCTTGCTCTGACAGATGAGTTGAGTAGCGTATCCATACTTTGACTTACCCCAGTTGTTTTCTGTGGCGGATAGAGCCAGACCTTCAGGTTTCCTAAATTCTTTTTCTGTCCGAAGAATCTCGTCTTTTCGAAAGCACCTATAGCTCCCATCGTCCCACACCACAATATTGTATGGGTTATCACAATAGTTACGAGCGGGATTCCAGGTTATTCTCCTCTCCATGATTTTTCCCGTCAGGATATCTCCGGACTTCAGGTATATCTTGTCGCCGTTGGCCAGGTTACAGGCCAATACGAGACAGATTAGGGTCATGTACATCGTCTTTGAATTATTCATTTGAGTACTCTTTTCGTTCGATATCATAATACTTGTGGCCAAGCCATCCATCCCTCAGGGATTCCACAATTCTTGTCCGCTGTAGTCCTGGCGTCACGAAACGAAGGCGGATTGCATTTTTACTTTTTACTTTTGAATTTTCTCAGCTGTTTCCCTCAAAGCAACTTAATGGATTATACCAAATTTGAGCTTAAAAAGTAATAATTTTTTAATATCTCTGAACTCTCGGCCTGTCCGCCGTAGCTTTAGCGAAGGCGGATGTTCTCTGCCTGCCCTGCGTAGCCCTTTGGGCGAAGCGGGGTGCCCTTGTATGTTGATATCAGTTATGGTTAATAATAGTCTCATGGGTAAATCTGCTG
>CAZOQJ010000062.1:0-13386 GCA_964581905.1 uncultured Pirellulales bacterium | reverse complement strand
CCAAGCAGGTAAAGCTTCTGGATGGGGTTGCAGAAGCACTTATCGAATTTGGCGCTATGGGATACAAGCTGGTCGTCGTCTCTAATCAATCTGCTGTTGCACGCGGGATTATTACCGAAAAAGCTCTTGGTGAAATTCATAAGCGCTTAAAACAACTGCTCGCTGAAAAAGGGGCATCTTTAGATAAAATTTATTACTGCCCCTATCATCCCGAAGGCGTTGTAGAAAAATACCGCAAAGAAAGTGACTGTAGAAAGCCGAATCCCGGAATGCTACTGGACGCCGCTGGAGAGATGGATATCGACCTCAATCAATCCTGGATGATTGGAAACAGCAGCCGTGATGTAGAGGCCGGTTTGCAAGCCGGCTGCAAAACTATCCTGATAAACCGCCCTTTGCATTACGAACAACCTAAACCTGGTGAGCCAAAGCCAGACTACAAGGCGATAAACATAAAAGAGGCGGTAAATATAGTAAAACAATATCACCGTTCGGCCGACAGGTCTGCATCCCAAACGGAGTCGACGCCAACAGAGCAGACTCAACCTGTGGTGAGCAAAGTCGAACCACCGATGCTACAGCTTGAAGAACGGTTGGACTTTGCTCACCATGGACAAGCAAATCAACCAGAGCCAACAAAAGCACCCCCCTTCTTGCCTCTGACAAGAGGCAGGGGGGCTACTGAAGAGCAAGAAACCCCCAGTGATAAAACCGAACAGTTACTCAGAAGTATCCTGAACCAGATAAAAAGTATGCAGCGGGCCGATATGTTTGGTGAATTTTCGATGATAAGATTTATGGCCGGTGTTGTGCAGATTATCGTGCTGCTTTGCCTGCTATTGACTATATGGTTTCTGATAAGCCCAAACAGGCAGGATAATGCGGTTTTTATCTCGCTTGGATTTGCTATGGTTCTCCAGGTGATGTCACTCACCTTTTACGTAATGCAGAGACGAAAATAGAGATGCGCCGACGGGCAAGCGCATAAACGCACATCCGCTATGCAAGATTCAAGAAATGAGATTTTAGTGTGGCTTCCTTCACCTATGGGTGATGCTATTTTGTGTACGCCGGCCCTGCGAGCTATTCGTCAACATTTCAAATCGAGCAGGATTTTTTTCTTTGCAATACCTGCGGTTCGACAGTTCCTCTCACCATGCAAATTCAACGACGTTTGGCTTGAGCAAAAGGGTAAAAATTTACTTGCGAATGTAGCAAAGCTAAAGAGACATAAATTCAAGCAGGCAATTCTCTTCAAGAATTCCTTCTCTTGTGCCTTAGCAACATTCTTAGCAAGGATACCATCACGCATCGGTTATGACCGTGACGGACGCGGCTTTTTGCTAACTGATAAACTTGAACCACTGAAACTGCCTAACGGAAAATTCAAACCCGTATCTATGCTCGATTACTATCTCGCGATTGCATTACGGCTGGGGGCGGAAACAGCAGAGAGAAAACCGGAATTGCTTATCGATGAACAAGACGTCAAAAGTGTGCAAGACAAATTACCAAAAATTGTCAAGGCCGATAAACCTGTTGTCGTACTTGTACCCGGAGGAGCATTCGGGCCAAGTAAATGTTGGCCAAGCGAAAGGTTTGCACAAACAGCCGACCGGCTCTGTGAAAACTACAATGCGATGGTTTCCATATCTGTGTCACCACATCCTTTTGAGAAACAAATCGCCAAAGAAATTTGTGCTTTGAGCAAACATAAACTTATCAATTTAGCTGAAAGGCCGCTAAATCCCGGTGAGCTAAAGGCACTTTTCTCCATCGCAGCATTAATCATAAGCAACGACACAGGGCCGCGCCATATTGCCATCGCTCTGGGACGAAAGGTTATCACGCTTTTCGGGCCAAATGACCCGGCCTGGACAGAAACCGATTGCGAAAATGAGATTCAAATCATCGGCAACGTATCCTGTGCACCGTGCGCAAGAAAAAAATGTGAAAAATCAGAGCACCTTTGTATGAAATCAATCACGGTGGAGACAGTTTGTGAAGCCGCAAAACAACTACTCGAAAATAATCGCAGACAACCCAAACTTTTCGCCCGAAAAGCATTCGAAGAAATTTCAAAGTCTTTCTTCATCGACGCCGATTATAAGGCCGCATTTGGCAAGATAGGCCTAACCTGCACCAATGCGGTCTTTTCTTTTAAAGCGGGTAAAAATCTGGTTAAAAGCAATCTTGCCCCATATCGCAGCCGACTACAATTTGAAATAAACCATCCGACAGCCAGTGGTGAGCAAAGTCGAACCATTACATTGTTTTTAAAGCGTTATGACCGGCCGCCGATTCTCACACAACTTCAGAACTGGCTCCGGGCGCGAAAACGCGTAAGCTGCGGAGCTTTCGATATAGAACCGGCAAATCAACTGGCATCAGCAGCAATTCGCACACCAAAAATTATCTGTTATGGAGAGCAGTGGGGGGGGTTGTTTGAGAAAAGAAGCTTTATAATAACTGAAAAAATTCCAAACGCTAAATCTCTGGAACGAAAATTGCCGGAGTTTTTCGGCCAGCAAGATACGGCTGAAAAACTAAAACTCAAAAGAAAGTTTATAGCTCAATTAGCAAACTTTATAAAAAAATTCCACCAGACGAACTATCGCCATCGAGACCTCTACTTTTCACATATATTTTACGGCGATAACGGCAAATTTTACCTGATAGATTTGGCGCGGATGTTTAAGCCGCTTATCTTCAGTCAGCGGTTCCGGATAAAAGATATATCGCAAGTTCATTATTCAGCACCAGCAAAGCACTTTTCCAACACAGACCGGCTGCGTTTTTACCTTAACTACACCGGCCATAAGAAGCTGACCTCAAAAGACAAAGTATTTATTTACCAAGTAATAAATAAAGCCAGGCGAATGGCACGGCACGACAAAAAGCACGGCAGAACAGCTCCCTTTGCAAGATGAATAAAAGAATCGCAATTATAATAGAACGGGCAAATATAGCCCTCGGAGGAGCGGAACGGTCGGTCTTTGAGCTGGCAGCGGCGCTATCGGGACTCGGCCTTGAAGTCGACATCCTCGCGGCAAAAGGCCAAACCAATGCGAGAAATATCCATATACTTTGTCAGGATTCGCCCGGCAAACGTGTCGGCCTGCTTAGATTCGAAAAGAGACTAAAACAACACCTGTCAGAAAATCGCTATAGTCTGATTCACAGCGTTTTACCTTTTGGCTTTGCCGATATTTATCAGCCGCGCGGCGGTGCATACGCGGAATCAATCGTGTGTAACGCCGCCAGTTACCAAAATAAGTTTCTCTCATACTGTAAGAAGCTTACCGCATTTGCGAATTTTCGACGAACAAGACTTTTGCAGGCGGAGCGCAAACTATGTAAAGAGCCGGATGGGCCTGTTATCATTGCACTTTCGCAATATGTCGCCGAGCAGTTTAGACAACACTACGCCGTCGGTGACGAACGCATTGTCGTTATACCCAATGGGGTGAAGATAAACGAAAAAATTGATAAAAAACAAGCAGAGAGATTCCGCACACAAATACTGACCCAACCTAAACTAAAAGAAGCGGACAACCCCATTCTCTTTTTATTCGCTGCTCATAATTTCAGACTGAAAGGATTGTCGGCAGCAATTAAAGCGCTGAAGTACAAAATAGAAAAATATGGCCTTACGCATAAGGCATATTTAATAGTTGTCGGCAACGACAAAGCACACAAATATATCAGGTTGGCAAAGAAGCTGGGCGTTGATAAGCAGATTCTTTTCTTAGGGGCTGTTCAAAACATTCAAAATATCCTGTCAATTATCGATGTCGCCATTTTGCCCACCTTTTATGACCCGTGTTCACGATTTATTCTCGAAGCACTTTCCGCAGATAAGCCGGTGATAACCACAAGATTCAACGGCGCAATCGATTTATTTACTAATAATCGTCACGGTAAAGTCATTGACGAAGCTGCAGATACCCCGGCATTGGCGGAAGCTATCGGCTATTTTTCAGATACAAACAACATACAAAAGGCATCGCAGGCAATCATTGCAGATAATATCAAAGAAAATATTTCCATCAACAGGGTTGCAAAACAGCTTGAGTCTCTTTATAAATCAATAATGCAAAAGAAAGGCCTAAAGTAATGTACGTGAATTTTGCTACTGTTATTATTGCGGCGTATTTACTCGGCTCGGTACCGTTTGGGCTTATAATTGCCAAAGCCCACGGAAAAGACCTGCGCAGTGTCGGTTCGGGCAATATCGGTGCGACCAATGTCGCCCGCTCATTAGGTAGAAAATGGGCATATGTTTGCTTTCTGCTCGATGTGCTTAAAGGCCTTATACCAATGCTTGCCGCGATGCTTATCGTCAAACGCTTATCCACTCAATCACAAGCAGAACAAGGTCTTTTTATCTGCTTATGGCTGACAGTTGGTATAGCGGCAATTTTGGGCCATATGTTCCCCCTATACCTGAAATTCAAAGGCGGCAAGGGTGTTGCAACAAGTCTTGGCGTAGCGCTTGGGCTTTGGCCTTACTATACAATTTGCGCTTTTGCTGCTCTCGGCATCTGGGTAATAGTCGTTTTGACATGGCGATATGTGTCTCTGGCTTCAATTGTTGCTTCGATAGCTTTTGCCGTCACACTGCTGCTGATAGTATTATTAACACCGGGCTGGGATTTTACCAATCTATGGCCATTACTTATCGCGGCAACGGCAATCCCGCTGATGGTTATCAACCGACACCGAGAAAATATAAAGAGATTGCTTGCAGGAACTGAAAGCAAAGTTTTTGAGAAATAGCAGGGGGGGCAAAATCAGTACCTCACTTATCATCAGCGGTCTATTATAATGGGTGCTTTCTGCTCCTAACAATTCTCGGCGAGGCAGATCAATCATTTTATGAGTGATGCCCCCCCTATCTAGTAATGGAGAACATGACCTTTAATAGCTTTTCCTGTTCTCTTCATACCCCCCCAACTACCTTCGTTAGATTAAATCATTCACTCGCTGCCTTTTATCGGCTTAATCGCAAAAAAATGCAAGTAGCAAATTCCTAAAATCAGCGTTGCAAAATCCTATTATTAGACAGATAAAAACCTTTTACCGGACAATTAAACCCCCATTTTTCAGAATAGCAAACACACTCCATCTAAAAATACCGGTATATCAACGGGATTTCCTCGGGCTTTGGATATAACATATGTCCCTACTCGATTCAACAAGAAAACCCGATTTTCAGTACTGATAAGGCCGTTCTCCGCAATTAATTTTCAAGAGAGAGGATACCCTCCTGCAGGGCAATTATAACAAGCTTGGCAATACTATCGGCCTTAAGCTTCATTTTTATCCTGCGAACGATTGCATCGACAGCCCCTCTGGATATATGCAGCTGTAAACCAATCTGCTTTGGGTTCCCTCCCTCAGCAATTAGCTGGAACACTTCGCGTTCCCTGTTTGTAAGTATATCCAAGAGCGATTCAGACTTCTGTGGGCTCTTTGCCCATTCGGCAACCAGGCTGACAACTTTTAATGGGGCAAGGTAAACCTCACCTGCAAATACAGCTCGTATCGCTTTGACAATCTCGTCAGGAGTACATTCCTTCAATATATAACCCGATGCGCCGGCCTTGAGCATATTGACAACAAACTGCCTGCTTAAATGTATCGAAAGGGCAATTACCTTAACTTCCGGAAATTCGTGAACTATCTGGCGCGTAGCATCGATTCCATTCAAATTCGGCATAGTGATATCAATAACTAATACATCTGGTAGCAATTTTTGCACAAGCTCAAGGGCCTTTCGTCCATTTTCAGCTACTCCGACCACTTGTAAATCCGGTTCCTTCTCCAATACCGAGCGTACACCTTCACGCAGGATTGGATGGTCATCAGCTAATAAAATCCTTATGCTCATCTTTATTCTCCCTCACTTTAATTCTTGTTTTAATGGGGCTGTCATAATTACACAACAACCACAACCAGCCTCAGATTTAATTTCAAGATTGCCCCCAAGTTGCTCCAGCCGCTGGCGAACACTAAAAAGCCCAAATCCTCCCTTGCTAACTGCTTTATCCACAACTTTGCCGGGGTCAAACCCAATCCCATTATCCTCAACACAAGCCTTTATTTTGCTATCAATTTTATTGATAGAAACCTTTGCTTTTGTCGCATGTGCATGCTTGACTACGTTAATCAGTAACTCTCGGACATTCCGGAACAATAGAGCGGAAACATCGCCATCCAGCGGCTTTCGCTGACCATCGTCTTCAAACTCTGTTTTAATTCCGTGCTTTTTCTCGATTTCTTCGATAAGCCAATCCTGCACTGCTTCCTCGAAACCAAATTGTTCAAATATGGGAGAACTGACCTTAAACATCAATGACCGTATATCCTTGATAGTCTTGCCAAGAGAATTGCCAATTTCCTCAAATTTTTTGTCAAGCTCTTTATCGTGAACGGATTTTCGAAGCTCCTCCAATTCCATCTTGGCAATACTTACCGTCTGGATGGTTTCATCGTGCAGCTCCGCAGCGATACGCGACCTTTCTCTCTCTTCGGCCAATGTCAATTCAGAAGCCAAAGACCTAAGCTGTTGCCGGTCATCACGTAGTTTTTGCTCGGCCTTCTTGTGCTCGGTTATGTCACGCCAAATACCCTGAATAAAGTTTTTCCCACGAAGAGAAATTGCCCTGGTGCTTACCTGGATGTTTCTCTCCTCACCGTTCTTTGTCCGATGTCTCGTTTCAAAAATATCAGGCCCCTTCTTAATTATCGTCTCGATGTGCTTTGCGGCTTCTTTTTCAGATTCAATAGCCTCGAAGTCAGCTAACTTTAGTTTTTCGAACTCCTCTCGTGTGTATTCGAGATTCTCGTACGCTCTGTCGTTAAACTCGACCATCCCTCCAGTTTCTGCGTCAATAAGCACAATTGAATCTGCTGCTTGGTCGAAAATAGCATGGTACAGTTCCTCCGAGTCCCGCAGCTCCTGCTCGGCCTTTTTGCGTTCGGTGATATCTTCTATTAGCTCAATGAATCCTGTTACTATACCTTGTGGCCCGATAACCGGAAAGGTCTGGATGCGGACTGAAAAACGGCTTCCGTCATCACGGACCCCTTCGGTCTCGACCTCTGCCGGCTGGCCGGTGGCCATCGTCCGTCTACCGGGACAATGAGAACATATTGCCTCGCGTTTTTCGAATTCCCGGAAACACTCTTGACCTATAAATTCAGAAGCAGGCTTTTGGAAAGTCCTGCTGGTCGCATTGTTCACCATAACTATCCTGTAGTTGCTATCTATCAGGGTGACGATAAAGTGGTCGTTTTCCATTACAGCCCGATACAAATCCTCGGCTGCCTTTAGCATCGGTTCTACTTTGTTGCGATTTGATGTCTTTCGACCCATACGCTTTAATTTCGACTCCTGCGCGCGCTGCCGCTTCGATTTTTTAACGGATTTTTCCCCGCTTTTTTCAGAATCGCGCATTATTGCATCCTCACAGCTTATCTACAAGCCCGCTTGGCTACGTGCGCTTATTTAGCAGATGTCAAACCTAAAGTCAAGTACATTTTCGGCCAAGAATGTCAAAAAAATTGCATAGATCTACATTACACCTGTGGGGATAATGCAAAGCAACCTTAAAATGGAATCCTCCGTATTTTTGAAACAGTGCTCCTTACCACCGGGCACAAAAATCACATAATCGCTGTTATTGAATCTCCTGCCATATATAGCCCCGTTCCGGCACAACATCGGCCTTTGGGGTGGCCATGGTTATCGGCATCTCCACAGAAACCCCGGCAGAACCGCGGGCGACCCTCGACAGTTTCTCTCCGGTAGCTGCCATCGGCACAGTGGCAAATTCGGGGGTATTAAAGGTATCCAGGCAGTAGCCATAGAATGCCGGGTCTTTCTGCGGTAGCACCAGCGGTTTGTACACCTTGCCACTCTCATCGACATAGCTAATGTAGCTCCTCGTAAATCCCCCGTGTTCTCTCTTGCTGCTGAAAACTATCCAGCGGCTGTTACTCGACCAACTGTGCCACGATTCGCTTTCGTCGCTGTTGATATCCAGACGGCGGTATTCACATCGGCCCGTTTCCCGGGTTGCCTTCAAATCCATTATGTACAAATCGCTGTTCGGTTGCCAGGGTGTAAAGTATCCGTAGTTACACATACAAAACATCAGCCACCGCCCATCCGGGCTTGTCCGCGGCATTGAGATGCTCAAGCCGGTATCCTGGGCCGAAAGCACCGTTTCCACTTCACCCCACTTATCATTTTCAATGTCGTAACTTATTCGCACAAGGTCGTACTTAATCTTGTCATACCCGTCTGGAGGAATCTTAGTTTGGGCCGTCCATGATATCGGTGAACTGCAGAAATACAGGTATTGCCCATCGGCAGACCAGGTAGGCCACGTCTCCAAACGGTCCTTTCTTGAAATCTCTGGTGACGTCCGCACCGTCTTCGAATCAACAACGAAATAAGCCAGCGCCGAATTCAAGCCGACAGTGTCAAGAAATTCCTTTCTGGCTGAATGAAAGAATATCGGCAGATTATCGATAGAAAATGCCGCCAGCCGTCCGCTCGGATGCCACGTCGTGTAACCGAGCTTAGTATGTATCTTGGTGACTTTGTTCTTCTCTATAAACAGCGTGAAATACCCTTTCTCCCGCGCACCAATCAGCGCCTCCCCCGGCCGCTTCTCGCAAAACGAATGGCAGTTGACACAGCCGAGCATATAACGGCGATTGTCCAGCACAACCAATTTATCGAAGTTACTCAAGTTGCGCTGATAAATACCAATTCGCCCCTTTATTGGAGTATGAGTCTGATGCATCCTCCTGTATACGAGATAAGCATCTATATCCTCGCTGGCAATCTTGTTGGTGACAGTGCGATATCGAACCCAGCGATGATTATCTGTTCTCACAAAAACATCAAAGTGGATATCGCCTCCTCTGTTTTTTTCAAGAAGCTCGTGCCAGGGACCATCGGGAATCAGAATCTTCGGTGAGCGGCTGGAAACTTCGATTGCCTCGCCTTTGTCGGAATAGATTCTGGCGAGATAATACGAACCATCTTCCTGCACCAGAAAATTAAGAGGCGCAATGTCAGGCGGGATAACCGTCGAACAATAATCAGGGTAAATCTTCGCTGGACGGTCGATGTCGCTATACTCATCAATCTGAACGGCATGTCCGCCCAGTAGACCGTAAGCCAGGGCACCGGACAACAGTATCCCAAATAACACAAGGCCAAAAACTGTTATGCGATTGCTCACTTTTTCATTCCCGATTGCTTATAGAGACAATAGTAAAGATAGCTGTCCCCGTATTTCCTCGACAATTCATCGAAGGCGGCTTTATCGTCTTGCTTGTGACGGACGATAAAGACATCGACAAATCCGTTAAACCGCTGATGTGCTGCAGAGCTGATTTCCCGGCCAAGCAGTTCAACATTGCTTTTCGTCCGGTAGTTGTGAAACAGCATCGCCTCCTCATACACCCGCGGAATCCCGACGTAATAAAAATCATCCAGCCGGTCCAGGTTTGCTATGAACATGTCGAACTTTCCCGTCAATAAATAAGATGCCGTCAAGTACTCAAAAGCCATCCGATTCAGTCTGTTTCTATTGAGAAGCTCCTGTAGTATGGTTATATCTATTATTTGAAAAGCCTTGTCTTTCTCCGCCATTATACTGCGCAGATGCTGAACCTCTTCATCCGTCGATAGGTTCGGGTCGCTCTCGATTTTTGCCAGATACTCCGTTGCCCAGCCGGCGTCAAATAGCGTCCTGCTGAGCGCTCCAAGACATGCCTTCGCAGCGCCGGTCCTGCCCTTGACCATGTTTACCAAAGCCAGCCGCTTCAGAATTATAGGCCGCTCTCCGTACATCTCCATACATATAACAAGCGCGTATTCCGCCTGATTCATCTGCCCAAGGTCAATGTAAGTGTCAAAGAGCCTCCAGTACGTGTTTATGGCGTTGGTCGCGTACAAAGCGTCTGGGCTCTGGGGATAAGTGAACATATCGTAGGCTAAGCGCCCTGTATGATACAAGGCCCGGTTGACCACGCGGCTGGCGAATCCATGACGTGGATGGCGATTGGCAGTCTGAAGAACCTCGGGCCACATCCTGCAGCAGGCATAATAGTCGACCTCAAGTGTCGTTTTAAGTATGCTGTTGTGGGACAGACCAACAGCGACGGCGCCAATCACAAAAGGCAACGCCAACGCAATAACCCTCGGTAGCATTGCTGCGCCCCTAAAAAATGGTCTGCCTGATACACCAAAGAAGCGAAGAAGCCATAATCCTAATACAGCGACTGGCAGAAACAGGTAAAGTATGCAGGCCATCGTCACTATCGTCATGTCAGGCTTATGGAACAGGAGCCGAAGATGGCTGAGGGTATTGGCAATGCTCACGTCGAAAACCAGCAGACCCTCAATTTGTAAAACAATCGGCACCAGCAGCAAATACATCAGGCCCGCCCACCACCGTTTCCTGATAAGCAGTTCGTAAATGGCGCAGAGCACCGCAAACAATAGATACACAACACCTGCTGCCGCATAGACAATTATCGACAAAACCAGAAAAGCCAGCAAACTCACCGGGTTGCTCTTCAACGCTGTTCTCGCATACAAGCACACGAAACCCAATGCCACCAACAAGGTCATCGCGGCGCTAAATTGATAAGAATATCGAGCGTAAAGCATCAGCAGAAGAATAGGTGGTATAAAACAGACCCAGCGGGGCCGCCACCCGCTTACAGTTCTTATAATCGACCCTGTACAAAGCCAGAGTAACAACGCCTGTATGGTTGCAATCAGTGCCCCCGCCCATCCTATATAGAAGAATTGCGCCAGAAAGGCGCTCATGTACTCGACCAGCCCGCCGGGATACGAAAGAAAGTCCCGGAAAAATTCCCACCCTCGATAGAAAACGGGGAAATTTGCAATCGCTCCACCGCCGTGGTAGATGAGCCGAAGGTCAACCACCAGCCATAAATACAGATAATAGAGGAGAAAAAACAGCAAACTTAATGCCGCTGTCCAGCCAACGCTCCCCGACAATCTATGTGACAAACGCGTCGTCACTCCGCATCACCTCAGAATATCTCTCACTACTGTATTTCCGGCTGGCTTTATTTTGCCCCTGCAGGAATAATGCAAAGGAATTTTAAAACAGAATCGCCTGTATTTCTAAAGCAGTGCTCTTTACCCCCAGGCACAAATATCGCAAAATCTTTATTAAACGGATATTCCTTACCCTCAAAAACGAAGACGCCTCGGCCTTCGACCACGAATACTTCATGCTCATGGGGATGAGTGTGTAAAGGAGTACAACCTCCCGGCTGCAATTCAAACATCCGCATTGCGAAGTTTTCTGCACCATCAGCTTTGGAAATAAGCCATCTGATATCTACATCTTTTGCCCCCTCGATTTCCACAGGGCTTTTGGTAATATTGCTGCTTTTCTCTATCTTCATTTTTTTTATCCTTTTTTCAGGAAGAGAAACTCTTGAGTTTTTTGTCGAGAATCTCGGAAACTACTTTCGGATTCGCTTGTCCTTTGGTCTTCTGCATAACTTGTCCAAGCAAAAAGCCTCGTGCTTTATTACTTTTCTTTGAGCCGCTGGCTACATCTTCAACGGCTTTTGCATTTTCCTTCAATACCTGGTCAACTATCTGCTCAAGCTCACCAGCATCACTTTTTTGAATCAGATTATGTTTGGCTGCAATTTCTTCAGGTGTTTTGTCCAGATCCGCAACACTTATAGCTGCTATTGTGCTCGAAGCGGTTGCACTAACAACTCCTCCGGTAATCATAGTTGCTAATTGAGCTATCTTTTCCGGCGAGACTCCCAAATCAGCAATGCTGCAACCTTTCTCATTGGCCAGCTTCTGGTAGTCCTGAGTTACAAGGTTGCAGACTCTTTTCGGGTCGCCGCCGGCTTTGACAGCCAGCTCAAAGAACTCTGCGGTAGGGCGTTCTGCTGTCAAAACACCAGCATCATAATCGCTCAAGCCGTACTCGGTTACGAATCGGATTTGCTTTTTTATCGGCAGCTCGCAAAGCTGGGAGCGGATATCATCCAACCATTTTCCTGTCACTTCTACCGGCACAAGGTCCGGCTCAGGAAAATATCTATAATCGTGGGCTTCTTCTTTTTCTCTCTGCAGGACGGTTACCTCTTTTTCACCATCCCATCCACGCGTGGATTTATTACCCATTTCCATCGTCCGGCCGGTATCGAGAAACTCATCGAGCTGTCTCTGCACCTCGTAATCAATGCTTCTTTCAAGTGCGCGAAAGCTGTTGAGGTTCTTGACTTCCACTATCGGAGTTTTGTGTTCAGCGCCGTCTTTGGTGACAATTAGATTTATGTTCGGCTCAAAACGCATATGACCTTTCTGCATATCTGCAACAGAGACACCGAGGAACCTTACCATTCGCTGCAATTCCACAGCCAGTGCCCGGGCTTCGGCACCGCTATTCATATCCGGCTCAGTAACAATCTCCAACAGTGGGGTACCGGTCCTGTTCAAATCGACCTGCGAAAAATTGCCCGCGGTGTGGAGGTTCTTGCCAGCATCTTCTTCAAGATGCGCTCTTATTATCCTGATTTTTTTAGTATCACCCGATTCGAACGGTATCTCAATAAAACCATTGGAGCCAAGCGGCAAATCATACTGGCTTATCTGGTAATTCTTCGGCAAATCAGGATAGTAATAGCTCTTTCTGTCCCACTTGGTAAATTTAGGTACTTCGCAATTGAGGGCCAGAGCTACCATAATCGCATATTCCACTGCCTGCTTGTTCATCACCGGCAGCACGCCGGGCATACCCAAGCAGACCGGGCAAACTCTGCTGTTCGGCTCTGCACCAAACTCCACCGCGCAGCCGCAAAACATTTTCGTCTTAGTGCAAAGCTGTACGTGAATCTCCAAACCAACAATAACCTTATATTGTAAGTCGTTACTCATATTGGTTTTCAAGAAATCATTGGCGGTTTTCTCTTGTACCAGTCGGTCTGGTTTTCATACATTCTTGCTATCCGCAAAAGTTTATCCTCGGCGAATGCAGGTGCAAGTATCTGCAGGCCGATAGGTAAATTATTATTGTCAAATCCACAAGGGATGCTGATAGCTGGTATGCCGGCTAAATTGGCGGCGATTGTATAAATATCCGAGAGATACATTGTCAGCGGGTCGTCAATTTTTTCGCCAATCTTAAACGCGGTCGTTGGTGAAACCGGCATCACGATACAATCGCATTTTTCAAAGGCATCGGTAAAATCGCCTCGTATTAAGTTCCTGACTTTAAGGGCCTTCAAATAATAGGCGTCATAATAGCCGCTCGAAAGGGCGTAAGTTCCGAGCATTATTCGCCTTTTAACTTC
>CAZOQJ010000061.1:0-13396 GCA_964581905.1 uncultured Pirellulales bacterium | reverse complement strand
GCATCTCGTAACCTGTTGACTGTTACTCACGAGTCAATGATGCGTGGAATTGCTGCTATCAAACCAAATGGTCTGATTAGAGATATCGGCCGTGCTATTGAAACGTATGTAAAAGAACATGGTTACAGTGTAGTACGCGCCTATTGTGGACATGGTATCGGCAAACACTTTCATTCCAGTCCAGCCGTGCCGCATTTTTACAACCCAAATGAGTATACAAAGATAAAATCCGGCATGATTTTTACCGTTGAACCCATGATCAACACGGGTACCTGGAAACATACAGTTTGGAAAGATGGCTGGACAGCAGTTACTTTGGACCTGCAGCGAAGCGCCCAATTTGAGCATACTGTGCTGGTTACCCAAGACGGGGTGGACATTTTGACCTTGCCTGAACAACAATCACAGCTGTTCTTGGGCCAAAACAACAAGAACCGTATATGAGAAGAGGATTATGCGAGACCAAAAGGTGTGGTGTAAAAATGATAAAAGGGAAAAAATCGGTTGCTTTAGTAGATTACAAAATATGCAACCCAAATGAATGTAATCCTGACGTAGGTGCTTGTGCTGCAGTAGAGGCATGCTCAAAGGGTGTTATGGAACAAATAGATGGTGCGTTTGAGGCACCAATAGTAGATCAAGATATGTGTTTAGGATGCGGGGATTGTGTTGAGGCTTGCTCTTTAGATGCTATTCAGATAAAATATGATATTTAGGATTTAGCGATGGCAAAAATAATTGTTTCCACTGGAAGGGGAGGAACCGGAAAGACTACATTTGTGACATTGGCTGCCAGGTATCTCGAATCACCCTTTCTTCTGCTGACCGACAGGGGTTTTATCAAGTGCGA
Source organism: uncultured Pirellulales bacterium (assembly GCA_964581905.1). Lineage (GTDB taxonomy): Bacteria > Planctomycetota > Phycisphaerae > Sedimentisphaerales > Anaerobacaceae > CAZBWE01. The sequence continues at coordinate 12,546 of CAZOQJ010000061.1, read as the reverse complement.
CTGTGCATATTTGCGAACAAAGCTACCGGGCGTCTTTGTAGCCGGCGATTGTAGGATAGGTGCTGCAATGCAGTTAGCTACAGCTGCTGGTGATGGCGTCGTCGCTGCTATGATGTTAAAGCAGTATTTCAGAGACCCGAAATGGTGGAATGAGCCGGTCAACGACCTGCTCCAGCCGGGCGGATGGTAAAAAACGAGGGAAAGACAAAATCTTTTTGAAAATTAGTTGCAATTTCATGCAGCATTGGTGTATTATGTCGCTTTGGACAACCCTTTGTTTTTACGTAAAAAACCTGGTTGAAAGGATAAAATAATGGCTGGTAACGTAGTTGAGTTGACAGATGCCGCTTTCGATGAGACCGTTCATAATTCAAACGTGCCGGTGCTGGTTGATTTCTGGGCGCCGTGGTGCGGGCCATGTGTAATGATGGCCCCCATTTTACAAGAAATCGCGAACGAACATGCCGACAAAGCCAAAATCTGCAGGCTTAATACCGACGAAGCCAGAGATAGCGCTATAGAATTCGGCATACAGGCGATACCGACCCTTATTTTATTTAAGGACGGCCAGGTGCAGAAAAAATGGGTCGGCTTGACCAGCAAAAAAAACATCATCACCGCGATAGGCGAGCTGCTCTGAAGCAGTTCGCCTCGGCGTAGCCAAAGGCGAAGCCTGGGTAAGCAATTTTTCCATACACAAAAGACGATTTTGCATATAAGCCGAATGCTTTTCACAGCGATATCACGCGAAACAATTCTTGAAGCTTGTGGGTTTTTAGGTGAATTGCGTTAGCAGCAAAGAAGGATTGAAAATGCGAAACTTGTCTGACGACAGTCAAGATTCAAAGTATTCATTGATTCGAATCTCCGGCGCAATGCTTATGTTGGTCTTACTGCTTGGTTATAACCGGTCTTATTCGCAAGACACAAGCGACGGCAACACAGCCACCGATTGGGAAAACCCTGAAATTTTTGCTATCAACAGAGAGCCAGCCCATTGTACCCTGATGCCTTATCCTGATGAAGCTCTGGCTGTAAAAGCTGTTCGACAGACCTCGCCTTTTTACAAATCTCTCAACGGCAGGTGGAAATTTAACTGGGTCAAAAAACCCGCTGACCGGCCCTTGGACTTCTATAAACCGGATTACGATGTCAGCGGCTGGAATGAAATCCCCGTACCCTCGAACTGGCAGATGCACGGCTACGGCATTCCAATTTATACCAATAGTCAATATCCTTTCCCTGCAAGGCCTCCCCGCATCCCTCATAATTATAATCCTGTCGGTTCCTATCGTACAAATTTTACAGTGCCTGATAGCTTCAAAGGCCGGCAGGTATTTTTGAATTTTGATGGGGTCGAATCGGCATTTTACGTCTGGGTCAATGGCCGAAAGGTCGGATACAGTCAGGGCAGCCGTACACCGGCTGAATTTAATATCACCGGCTATCTGCGCCAGGGTCAGAATGTACTGGCCGTGGAGGTTTATCGCTGGTCTGACGGTTCATATTTGGAAGACCAGGATTTCTGGCGGCTCAGCGGCATCTTTCGAGATGTGTACCTTTTCTCCACAGCCGATTTGCATATAAGGGATTTCTTTATCATACCGCAGTTGGATGATGACTATCGTGATGCTGTCCTGAATGTTACTGCTGAGGTTATCAATTTTGCCGACGCTCCGGCTGATTGCACGGTGGAAATGAACCTCTTCGATGACGGCGGCAAGCCCGTTGGGACCGGTCCACTTATAACAACGGCGGTCGATGAGGTTCCTTCCCGGCAGAAAAAGACCATTTCTATGCAAACCAAAATCAACAATCCTGCGAAATGGTCGGCTGAGCAGCCAAATCTTTACACGGTGCTTTTATCTCTGAAAGATAAAACCGGTAAGACGGTGGAAGTCGTGTCCGCGCGAACGGGCTTTTGCAAGGTTGAGATAAAGGACGGCCGGTTGCTGGTAAACGGAGTGGCTGTATATCTCAAAGGCGTTAACCGCCACGAGCATGACCCTGATACCGGCCATACTATCGATGCCGAATCGATGCTCAGGGACATCAAGCTTATGAAGCAGCACAACATCAATGCGGTTCGCACCAGCCACTATCCGAATATGCCGCTGTGGTACGACCTCTGCGACAGGTATGGTTTGTACCTTATCGATGAGACCAATATTGAATCACACGGTTTCGGAGACCTCGGGCGCCCGGAAACTACCCTTGGCTCCAACAGCGAATGGAAACAGGCGCACCTCGACAGGACAATTCGCATGGTCGAGCGGGACAAGAATCATCCTTCGGTAATTATCTGGTCGTTGGGCAATGAAGCCGGTGACGGTCCCAACTTCTCAGCGACCTACGCCTGGATACATCGGCGCGACCCGTCTCGGCCTGTTCAATATGAAGGCACCCATCAAGGCCCGAATACCGACATTTACTGCCCGATGTATGCAGGCATCTCTGATATTGTTAGATATGCAAAAATTCCCCAGAGACGGCCGTTGATTTTATGCGAGTACGCACATGCTATGGGAAACAGCGTGGGTAATCTGCAGGATTACTGGGATGCCATTGAAGGACACAAACATTTGCAGGGCGGGTTCATATGGGACTGGGTTGACCAGGCCATGCGCAAAAAAGACGAGAAGGGAAAAGAGTTTTGGGCCTATGGCGGAGATTATGGCGATAGACCCAACGACAAAAACTTCTGCTGTAACGGCCTGGTACAGGCCGACCGCAAGCCCAACCCTTCACTTTACGAGGTCAAAAAAGTCTATCAATATATAAAGTGTGAGCAGGTTGATTTAGCGGCCGGCAAAATTCTTGTAAAAAATAAATATGACTTTGCCAGTCTCGATTTTGTGGAACCTCATTGGCAGCTAACCGCCGATGGCAAAATCATTCAGAAAGGTCAGTTGCCGAAGCTTTCTTTAGCCCCGCATCAACAGCAGGAGGTTACCATTGACTTGCCGAAGTTTGAACTCGAACCCGGCAGAGAGTATTTTCTCAAGATAAATTTTGCTATGGCCCAGGATATGCCGTGGGCAGAACGCGGCCATGTGGTTGCCTGGGACCAGTTCCAGCTACTAATCAATACACCACCAGTACCTGAGGTGAGTACAGCCACCATACCCCTGCTTAAATTGCGGAAATCGAAAAAGGCATTTATTATAACCGGCAAAGATTTCAAAGTTACAATCGGCAGACAAAGCGGTGCTATGGAGTCGCTGCGTTTTTCAGGCAGGCAGTTGATTACTTCACCTCTGGTTCCAAATTTCTGGCGGCCGCCCAGTGATAACGACAGGGGAAATGGAATGCATCGACGGCAGGGCATCTGGAGAAATGCCGGGCCCGGCCGTACGGTAACAAAGGTTACTGCTGAGCAGCTTGAGTCCCAGGTTGTCCGAATAACTGCTCAGGCCAAGTTGCCTGCCGGTGATTCTAATTATGAAAATACTTACACTATATACGGCAGCGGTGATATTGTTGTGAAGAGTCGTTTTACCCCAAGTGGAGAGTTGCCGGACCTACCGCGCTTCGGTATGCAATTAGCTGTTCCCGCACGCTTTGACAAGGTGAGCTGGTTCGGCAGGGGGCCGCACGAGAACTATTGGGACCGTAAGACCGGCGCTGCGGTAGGGCAATATTGCGGCACGGCCGAAGAAAACATTCATGTTTATGTCCGGCCTCAGGAGAACGGTAATAAAACCGATGTCAGATGGCTGGCGTTAACTGATAAGGATGGCTTCGGCCTGCTGGCAGTTGGTATGCCATTGCTGAGTATCAGCGCATGGCCGTTTACTATGCAGGATTTGGAAAATGCAGGACACACACACGAGCTGCCGCGAAGAAATCTTGTCACGGTCAACCTCGACTACAAGCAGATGGGCGTAGGTGGAGACAATACCTGGGGTGCTCGGCCGCACGCCGAGTACACGCTCCCGCCCAGGCCGTACAGCTATTCTTTCCGCTTGCGGCCGTATACTACTAAGATGGGTGATATCCAGGCCCTTGCACGCTCTGTATTGCCGGTTATAATTTCTTCGAAAAAATAAATTGTAAATGAGGATTGAAAGAAAATGCCGCTTTCTGCACGGATGCAACAAAAGAAACAATGGGTAATCTCTCCACCGGACGAGCGTGCTGGGCAACTCGCCAGGTCGCTGAAGGTTTCTCCTCTTTTAGCACAAGTCCTGATAAATCGTCGAATAACCGATGCTCACACAGGCGGCGTTTTCCTGAAGCCTAAGCTGACACAGCTCATCGAGCCAAGTCGGTTGCCGGGCGTTGAAGCGGCAGTTGGACGATTAAAGCAGGCGATTAAAAATAAGGAAAAAATCACCATCTACGGCGATTATGATGTCGATGGGATTACAGGCGTTGCGATTCTCTGGCAGATTCTAAGGCTACTTGGCGCTGATGTTGATTACTATATCCCTCACCGCATTGATGAGGGTTATGGCCTGAATACCGAAGCCGTCCGGTCGATTGTGGAATCCGGCAGCAAACTCTTGGTTACCGTTGATTGCGGTATCACGGCGTTTAGCTCCGCCGAGCTTGCCGGACAATTAGGTCTTGAGCTGATAATAACCGACCATCACCAGCTCGAACCTGAATTGCCGAAGGCCGTTGCCGTTGTCCATACTGCGCTGGAGCAATCTTATCCTAATCAGGAGTCGTCCGGCTCGATGGTCGCTTTTAAGCTCGCTTGGGCAATCGCTGATGAGTTTAAGGCCGGCGATAAACTTGAGCCGAAATTGCGGGAGTTTATGTTAAATGCAACGTCTCTGGCGGCGATGGGGACTATTGCTGATGTTGTGGATTTGCGCGGCGAGAACAGAATTTTGACGAGTTATGGCCTGAAGGCCTTACCGGAATGTAAGCTTCCCGGCGTACAGGCCCTGATTGAGTCAGCCGGATTGACAGGTCAGGGGCTTGACAGCTTCCACATCGGATTTCGGCTTGCACCGATGCTGAACGCGGCAGGCAGAATGGGACATGCGAGATTAGCGGTGGAGCTGTTGACAAACGACAGCCAAATTCGCTCGATGCAGATAGCCCAATACCTCAAAGAGCAAAACAGTAAGCGTCAGCAGTGCGAGAGAAAGGTATTCAAGCAGGCCTGTGAAATGATAGCGGAATTCGGCCTGAGCCATCCCGACCGCAGGAGCATTGTGCTGGCGGATAAAAACTGGCATGGTGGTGTGATAGGTATAGTGGCGTCGAGAATTGTGGAAAAATTCTATCGTCCTGCAATTCTCATTAGCACGGGGGTCGCGGAAAACGGTGTTGCTCAGGGTTCCGGCCGCTCGATTCCGGGTTTTTGTTTGCTAAGTGCAATCAAGGCCTGCTCGAAGCATTTAGTTAGGTACGGCGGGCACAAAATGGCAGCCGGTCTAAAGATAGAACCTGACAAGATAGACCGGTTCGCAGCCGATTTTGAAAACTATGCAAGACAAAACCTGAATGAAGATGATGTAGTTACCAAGCTTTACATCGATGCCGTTGCCTCGCTCGGCGAGTCTGCCAATATGCAGATAGTCAGCGAGCTGCAGATGCTCGGGCCTTTTGGGCAGGGTAATCCCGAGCCGGTTTTCGCAACAAAAGGTGTGCGTCTTGCCTCTGTGCCGAGAAAAGTCGGTTCAGGCGGTGACCATCTACAGCTTACCATAACCGACAATAAGTCCGCGGTCCGGTGTATCGGCTTTAGGTTCGGAAAATTTGAGAAGAAGCTGCTCGATAATGAGTTCTTTAACGTCGCCTATCAGCCGCAGCTCAATACTTATAATGGCAACACCAACGTCCAGTTTGTCATTACCGACATCCAGTTCGAATAGCACATACGCCTTTAGTCTTTATTTATATCTACCGTGTCAATTTTGAACTGGCCCATAGTATTGACTATTTCGAAGAAATCCTCCGGGTTGCCGTTGCCGACAGCTAAAGCAATGTGTCCGGCATCATAGCCGCCGCGGCCGGCACTTTTAAAAGCCGAATCCAGCCCGACCCACTTATCACCGACATACGCCTGTGTCCAGGCATGTCCTCCGAATCCTCGATGGCCGGCCCAGTCATCCACATACGCAACCCCTGTAACCACCTGCGCCGGGATTCCGACGGCCCGGCACATCGCCGCCGTCAATACGGCAAACTCTGTGCAGTCGCCTTGTTTGCTGGCCGCAACCTCTGCCGCCGATGCATAACCAACCGACATGCTCTTATTCTCGATGTATCTGGCGACGAAGGCCTCGATTTTCCGAATCGCCTCGCCTGCATCTTTTGTATTACCAACCGCCCGATTGGCAAGGTCGATTATCTCTTTGCGGTCGCTCTGCACAAATCTTGTAGGTTTTGTTGCCTGCAATATTATTGAGTCTGTGCCTTTATATGGAAATTTTGCACCTTTCGCTGCCGCAGCCGGCTCAACCATCACGATTACTCTGCCGTCCTGAAGCTGTTGTACTTTTTGATTGTCCCCTGATGGTATTGTTAGATTTTCTGTTTCTTGTTTGGGGCTGATATGATAGGTAATCGATTTAGCTTTTCGAACATCCTGCAGCGGCTTTGGGCTGGCTATAAACATCTTATCAATTATTTCAAAAACATCGTTCTCACCGAGGGCGAACTCCTTGGAGCAGGCGAGCATCTCGACTTGTATCCCGGCTATGGGCATTATGATTTTTTGCTCGCGAAGGTCGTCATCAACATAGCTGGTGCTGATAATTTCTCCGGATTCCGGCATATTGCAGGTGCTCGTAACCTCCGTTAAAGCTACCACCCGCCCTAACAGGTTAATATTTCGTTTTGGCCCGATACGTATTTGAGTACCAATGGCCTGTAAGATTCCGGCGCTGAATACCTTAGCGCTGTACTCTGTGCCTCGCTTCAGACCTTTTTTCAATGTCAGCAGGCGCAGGCCCTCAGCCATCATGACGCCGTTGGGCCATTCGAGTGTACCCTTCTGTTCTATCCCCATTGAGGTAGTTGTCATATCCACCTTCCCTTGCTTATCTACCACGCCGGTTACTTTCATCGTCATTGCACCGAGTTCCTGCACGGCCTCAAAGCCCAATGGCTTGGCGTCAGTTGTTTCGATACTGGTTTCGGTCGAAACGATTGTTATCGGAACATCGACTCGGCTTATCGTGATACTGACTTTTTGGGTTGTAGTTACCTTTCCCTCAGCTACAACCCGGCTCTGTATCGCGAAACCTACCTTCCTGCCTTCCATAAATACGGCGAAGTATTCCGTTTCGCTCGATGTGGACGCCTGCGCCTGTGTTACCCCTGCGCCGGCCAGTAGCAAAACTAAATAGACACTGAAAATATGCCTTTTCAACATAATTAATCCCTTTCATCGGGTTCACTTTTTGATTTTTAAAATCTTGCCCGCCACGCACCTGGCAGGCTTGCTCCTGCAATCAGTTGATTATAGCCGCAGTGCCACAGATTTTCATCGCAATATTTGCTCCCTCGGCTAAAATAGGCAAAAAATCCTGTTTATGAAATCTTATGACTTTTGATGAGCTTCTCAATCTGGTTTATCTGGACAAAGCGATTGGTATTCGCCTTGATTCACGTCTTGTCAGGGATGGTGATATTTTTGTTGCTGTTAAGGGCACGCTTTGTGATGGCCACGACTTCATCAGCCAGGCCATTTCCAACGGCGCTAGATATATTGTTTGTGAAAGGCCGTGTAATTATGAAGGTTCGCAAATTATAGTCGTTGATGATTCCCCGCGGGCAGCGGCAATTATAGCACAGGCGGCTAAAGGCAACCCGGCTGCAATATTAACCAACCTGGCTGTTACCGGTACAAATGGAAAGACTACTGTAGCATATCTTGTTCGCTCGATAATTCAAACTGCCGGTGAGAAATGCGGCCTTATCGGCACAATTATTTACGATACCAGCTTGGCTGTCTCTCAGGCGGCCCTGACTACGCCTGATTGTCTGGATATTTCTGAAGCGCAGTCGCAGATGGTCAAAGCCGGCGCAAACTATATGGTCATCGAGGCCAGCAGCCATGCCCTTTCCCAGAACCGCCTGGCTATTATTAAATTCAAGGCCGCTGCTTTTACCAATCTTACCGGCGACCACCTGGATTATCATAAAACCGAAGGAGAATATCTGGCCGCCAAAGCGATGCTTTTTAAGATGCTATATGCTGATGCTACAGCCGTATTGAATAAACAATCGCCGCAGGCCAAACAAATAGCCGGCCAGACTAAAGCCGGAATCTTATGGTATGCCGTCGATGAGCCGGCTGACATCGCTGCCCACATCGAGTCGATGGACATAAATGGAACGGTTTTCAGATTAGAATACGCTGGGCAATCGTCCCTCGTTAAGACTGCCTTGTTGGGCCGCCATAATGTCAGCAACTCCCTCGCGGCAGCCGGCTTGTGCCTCGCAGCCGGTTTTGATTTGGAAACAATAGCAGCAGGATTATCTGCACCGCAGACAATACCAGGCCGATTGGAGAAAATCGATTTCGGTGGCAATTTTGCCGTTCTTATCGATTACGCCCATACCGATGATGCTTTGAATAACGTCTTGGCTGCGCTGAAGCCTTTGTGCAATAGCAGGTTGATTGTTGCTTTTGGCTGTGGCGGTGACAGGGACAGGACTAAGCGGCCGCGCATGGCCAAGGCCGCCGAGCAATTAGCGGATTTTATAATCATTACCAGTGATAATCCCCGAACCGAGCGACCTGAAGATATAATAAAAGAAATAGTTGCCGGCTTTGAAAATCCGGGTTCAGATACTATAGTGATAGAACCTGACAGAAAAGAGGCCATCAAATTAGCTATAAAAAACGCTGCCAAAGGTGACATTGTGCTCATAGCCGGCAAAGGCCACGAAAACTACCAGATAATAGGAACAAAAAAAATCGATTTCGATGACAAAAAAATTGCTGAAGAGTTTCTGGGACGGCGATAATGAAAAAATTCCTGATATCAGACTTGGCCGGAATAATAAAGGCTCACGAGCCACGGGGCACGGGCGACGAGCGACGTTTTTTTACTGGTGTAAGTATTGACTCGCGGACCACCAAGGCCGGTGACTGCTTCTTTGCAATTTGCGGCGAAAATTACGATGGTCACGATTACGTGTCCGATGCCTTTGCTAAAGGCGCAGTCTGTGCTGTTGTCAGCAAAGATATTTCGTTGTGCGTCATGCGGGATGCGTATCGCGAGGGAAAAAATACGCAATATGCAATACGCAATACGCAATACGAGATACTTAAGGTTGGCGATACGGTAAAGGCCCTCGGCGATTTCGCACGAGAGTATCGTCGTCTGTGTGGATTTAAGGTAATCGCGATAACCGGCTCGGTGGGCAAAACAACAGTAAGATATATCATCTATCACGTCTTAAGTCAGCATTATCGTATATATCAATCGCCAAAAAATTTTAATAACAACATAGGCCTGCCTTTGACGTTACTTGGTGCCGACCAGCAGCATCAAATCGTTATCACCGAGCTAGGCAGCAATCACCCCGGCGAGATAGCTTACTTAACTCACATCGCCCAGCCGAATATCGCGGTCGTAACCAATGTTTATCCAGCCCATCTGGAGGGCTTCGGTGACCTGCAAACTATTATAAAGGAAAAGTTATCCATCGCAGAGGGGCTGCAAAAAGATGGCGTTTTGATAATCAACGCCGATTTGATTAAATGGTTAAATGATTACCAATTACCAATTACCAATCACCAGGTCATAACTTTTGGCAAATCAGATGACTCTGACTTCCGGGCGCAGGATGTTGCTTCTGATGGACTAAGCAGTCATCTCACTATCGATGGCACAGAGCTTTATTTACCTTTGGCCGGTGCCGGTAATATCGAAAATGCGCTTGCCGCATGGGCTGTCTGTAAGCAGCTTGGTTTGACTATTGATGATTTTGCACGGGGCCTAAAGACGCTACCGGCCATTGCTATGCGGGCCGAGTTGCTCCAGGTTGGGACGCTCACGATATTGAATGATTGTTACAACGCAAATCCAGCTTCGATGAAAAATGCACTGGATATATTAGCTGGTCTCGGCTCAAAAGATGAACGTCGTCTCGTTTTTATCTGTGGTGATATGGCTGAGCTTGGCAATCAAAGCGAGCATCTGCACGCCGAGTTAGGCACTGCTATCGCCGAGGCCAAAGTACAGCTCCTAATAGCTGTCGGTAAATTTGCTAAAATCGCCGCTGAAGCTGCAAAAGAAAACGCCAGCTATAATTTGCAGGTAGAGTATTTTGAGGATACCCTTTCAGCTTGTAATAATCTGCAAAAATTTATAAAAGATAACGATATAATATTAGTAAAAGGTTCGCGGATAGCTAAACTGGAAATGGCTACCGAGAAACTAAAGAAACTTTTTTCGTGATGCGTCGTGCGTAATGCGTATTGTGAAAAAACGCAATACGAGATACGCAATACGAGATACGCAATACGAGATACGAGATGATATACCACCTGTTATGGCATTTGCATACCGGTGAACGATTCGGCTTTTACGCCTATCAATACGCGATATTTCGTTCCATAGCCGCCATTTTAACCAGCGTGCTGATTGCTCTGTTGATAGGCCCTAAGATTATTCGCTGGCTGATGCGCAAAAAAATCGGCGACCGGCCGGAGTTCTATCACGCGGCGCTCAACGAATTGACCAAGGAAAAGGCCAATACTCCCACGATGGGTGGTCTGATTATTATCTTTGCGACCCTTTTGACTACCTTATTATGGGCAAAGTTGAACAATCCATTTATTATAAAAGCAATCTTTGTGATTGTTTGGTTTTCTATTCTTGGCGCTATTGATGACTGGCTGAAACTTACCAGTGCTATTAGGCATCGAAGCAGAAGCGGTCTTTATGCGTGGGAAAAACTCATCTTTCAAATCGGCGGGGCGGTTTTAATAGCTTCATTTCTGTTTGCTGATTTTATCAATATCCCTGATGCCAAGCTGTTTTGGCTGCCGTTTTATAAGCATGGTTTGCCTCTGGCCACCTGGATGTTCATATTGATAGCGATTTTTTACATATCAGCCACCAGTAACGCCGTTAACCTGGCCGATGGAATGGATGGATTGGCTGCCGGATTGCTCGGAATTGTTTCTTTCGTCCTGGTGATACTTTGTTATGTTGCCTCTGAGACGATGGTGCGGACCACCACTGTCACCTGGTCAAGCTATCTTCTCTTGCCACACATACCGCAGGCCGGCGAGTTGTGCATATTCTTTTCCGCTATATTGGGTGCTGTGCTGGGTTTCTTGTGGTTCAACTGCCATCCCGCCCAGACCTTTATGGGCGATGTCGGCTCACTGCCCTTGGGGGCAGCGATGGGTTATGGCGCGCTGGTTACGAGAAATGAAATCCTGCTTTTTATTATTGGCGGCGTTTTCGTAATCGAGCTAATGAGCGTGGTATTACAGGTCGGCTATTTCAAATACACCGGCGGAAAACGCCTGTTTAGATGTGCGCCAATTCATCATCATTTTCATCTGATTGGCTGGTCTGAGCCGCAGGTGGTAGTGCGATTCTGGCTCTTGGCCGCCGCCTTCGCAGCCCTCGCCCTCGCAACCCTCAAAATCCGCTAAAAATTTGCAGGTTATATGTCGTAGTGTTCTTCGCTGTGGATTTGGACGTTTTTTCTGTAGCTCGCGGAATCGTCGTGCGTCATCTTATCGAATCTTCTCTGTGCCAAAAAGATTTTGACCGCGGTAATTGCGCAGCCGAGACCCACAATAAAGAATACCGCAGCGGCAAGAAATGCGAATATCTCAGGCAATGCCAGAATAATAACGCCGAACCCCATCAGCAACAGCCCTATAGTAAATATTGCCGATGCAGCTGTTCTGGATGCCTGAGATATTGCATTTGTGTAAAATCTAAAATTCATCGTTTTTTTGCCACAGATAAACTATGAAATCAGAGGCTCACTATGGATAAGTATATCGGATTTGACTCGGACAGCAAGAAAACAATTGCAGTCGCAAGGTTACTGGCAGCCTAAAACAATCGAAGGGGCAAAAGAAATACTCTTGTCAGGGCGAAGGCAACCGCCGAAGACCGATGACAGAAAGACTCGTCCCGTTAGAACTAAGCCGTCAGTTTCTAATGGGAAAAAGGCCAAAAAAATCAGCCGCGAAAGCATAGGTACGTTGCTTGTGACCCGTCGCTCGTGGCTTGAAGCGAGATTGCGAGGGGCTGCCGGAGGCCGCGACGAGAAAACATACAGTAAATATGCCACAGGCATACAAGTAAAACAGTATCCGAGCAGGAGGCAGCACAAGCAAATTCGTCGCTCGTCGCTTGTATCTCGGGGCACGGTTTTGACTTGTAAGTCTTTAATCCACAAGGGATTGTAAAAAAATCCGCTATAAGCATCGGCTGTACATAAAGTTACAGGAAAAAATCAATCAAATACGCAGGTAGTTGCGCGCTAAAACAGGAATTTTCAAAAATTTTTTTATCCACTTCTATATAAGCACTTACGCAAAATCACTCCTTAAAAAATCGGCCAAATTTCAATCAAACGTGCAGGTTGAGCCAATTA
>CAZOQJ010000060.1:0-13839 GCA_964581905.1 uncultured Pirellulales bacterium | reverse complement strand
ATACATCCTTGGCAGCATTGCGCAAATAGTCCGGACAATGAGATTCCGGAATATCGCAAGCGTGCTGCCGATGCATATTTATGACCTTGAGCATCGCATCGCGATTCTGAGCGAACTGCTCAAAAGCCCCCTTAATCTGCGCTATTTCGGCACTTGCCGTGTAAGCAGCTCCCGTCATTATGGCGCTAATGGCTGAAGCCAATGCTCTTGCCTGGTCGGAATCATAAGGAAGGGCCTGACTCATAATAAACGAGCCAAGATTAGCATAACCAAGACCAAGCGGCCGGAACAGATGACTGTTTATGGTAACCGATTCGTCCGGGTAGCTTCCGCTATCAACCAGAATCTCCTGGGCAATGATAAACAGGCGAATCGCCCGCTTAAATGTCTCAACATCGAAAGAACCATCCTCTTTGCGAAACTTCATAAGATTCAATGAAGCCAGATTGCAGGCCGAATTATCGATGAACATATACTCACTGCAGGGGTTCGAAGCGTTAATCGGGCCGCTATTTGGGCAGGTGTGCCAGCGGTTTATAGTGCTGTCATACTGAACACCAGGGTCACCGCAAATCCTCGCGCCCTCGGCAATTAACTGCATCAGCTCACGAGCCGAGTGCTCCTGCATTTTTTCGCCTGTTGTTATAGCATAAGTAGCCCATTTTGCATCTTTTTCCACCGCCTGCATAAACTCATCGGTTACACGCACAGAGAGATTGGAATTTTGAAACATTACGCTGCTGTATGCTTCGTTGTTGTGGTCTCCGTCGTAACCGGCCTCAATAAGTGCCCAAGCCTTCTTCTCCTCTTCGGTCTTGCAGGTAATGAAATCCTTAATATCAGGATGAGTGACCTTTAGCGACTGCATTTTTGCCGCCCGGCGGGTCTTTCCTCCCGATTTAATTACCGCTGCTATCTGGTCATAAACCCTCATAAAGCTCAAAGGCCCGGATGGTTTGCCTCCGCCGGAGAGCTTCTCTCTGCTGCTTCGCAGCGTAGAAAGGTCTGTTCCTGTGCCGGAACCATGCTTAAAGAGCATCGCCTCACTCGTCGCCAGGCGCATTATATCTCCCATCGAGTCTTTAACCGACTGGATAAAACAGGCCGATGCCTGGGGGTATTCGTAGCTGTTCTCACAGGCAGCTGCGGTCTTCAACTGCTTGTCCCAATGGTAATTATGTTTACTGCCGGCTATACCATAGACATCAAAAAGGCCTACGTTAAACCACACAGGTGAATTAAACGCCCCATATTGATTTACACACAGCCAGGTCAACTCATTGTAGAAGGTCTCGGCATCTTTACCGGTAGCAAAGTAACCATCGCTTTTGCCACGGTCAGCGATTGCCATGCAAACCCGATGGACAAGCTGCTTTACCGAGTGCTCCCTCTGGCCGGAGCCGATATCGCCATAAAAGTATTTACTCGCCACAACCTTTGTTGCCAACTGGCTCCAGGATATTGGAACTTCTATGTTGTCCTGCTCAAAGATTGCCTGGCCACTATCGCTCATAATCCTGGCAGGACGCGTCTCCCATTCAAGCTGCTCAAAAGGATGCACGCCAGGGGTTGAAAAGAAATGCTCTATTTCCAAACCCTTCGATTGGTGGTCTTGTACAGCTGTTTCGGTTCGTGATTTTTGATTCTTGAAGGGATTTTCAGGCTCAAACTTATAAGACATTTACGTATCTCCCAGCTCAAAAACGAAAGTTGCTGATACCACAACATGTAGTAAGAGGAATAAGGAATTACTCCAGATATAGTAACAAAAGCTGCTAAACTCAGTATCGGCAGATTAATAGTAATTTGATAAACTGTAAAGACTAAAGTCAGAATTTTTTTGTAAAAATATTAATCTTTTCTCTTAACCCTTGTAGCTACTGAATCTATAGTTAAAAAAAAATTTCTGTTAAACAAAATTTTCAAAGGTCTGTTGCTTCGAGCCATCGCCATGCGAGCCAAGCGTGCGCCCAAGTGTAAGGATGGACCGAATCGTCTGACCATTTTTCAGATGGTATTTGCTTGATTTGTTCATCAATCCAGTTTTGCAGCGGCACTAAAACAGCACCAAATTCCTCGGCCAGATTATGAACTACCCGAATGTAGGTTCGCAAATCTTTAAAAAATTTATTTTCTTTGTCATCACAAAACATAAACGGTTCAATTAACACAAGCTGGCTGTTAAATTTTTGTTTTACCTGTGAAAGTAAGTTCCTGTATGCTGATTCATACTCATCGGGATATACGGCCTTGGGAAGTTTTTCGGACTCACCATACTGGCGACACAGGTCATTGATACCTATAAGGACGCTTAAAACGTCCGGCTTATGCTCAAGACAATCTTTTTCCCAACGGCTCTTCAGGTCCCGGATGGTATTACCGCTGATGCCGGTATTTATAATATTAAGATTCAACTGCGGATACTTTGCCAAAAGCAAATTGCCCACAAAATGTACGAAACCGGCGCCGAGCGGACTGTAAGCCGACTGACTTCTGCCCATATCAGTTATGCTGTCACCTATAAAAACGATAGTCTGGCCGGGTTTTAAATCAATTTTATGCTGCATAATCAGTCCTTATTACCAAATAGCCCTGAATTGGAGAGCAAATTGTATCGCTCCAGAGCTAATTGGCAAATGCTTTCAGCAAAAAAACCAGAAAACCCTTTTTTCAGCCACCTCGCAGAGCTAAAATACAACACAAATGGCCTCTGACAGCAAAAAAGACCGATTCCTCGACCTCGCTCGGGACAGGTTCGAGGCGATTCGCCGGCAAATAAAGGATTTTCCGACCGGCCCGGGTCTCTATTTTATGAAGGCATCAGGCGACAAAGTCCTTTACATCGGCAAGGCTAAAAATCTGCGGTCACGAGTGGCCAGCTATTTCCAGCCAGCCAGCGACCTTATCGCCTCACGCGGGCCAAAAATCACTGAAATGCTCAACAAAACCAAAACCGTAGATTTTTTAGAAACCGAAACGGAAGTCGATGCAATCTTGAAAGAAGCCCGCCTGATTAAGGATATTCGTCCGCCTTACAACACAGACCTTGTCGATGATAAGACCTTTCCGTATATGGAAATCACTACAGGCGAAGACTTTCCGGGCATCTATGCCACTCGAAAACCCAGACCATCCGGCAGCAGGTTATTCGGGCCTTTTGCTGGTGCAAAGGACCTGCGGCTGGTTTTAGTAGAATTGCAGAAGATATTTAAGTTTCGAACTTGTAACCTGGATATCAAAGAAAATGACCCGAAGCGTAGATTTTTCCGGCCTTGCATTTTATACAGTATAAAGCAATGTGTTGCTCCGTGTGCAGCCAAGATTGACAAACCGGAATACAAAAATATCGTCAAAGACCTCATAAAATTTCTACGGTCGAAGCGTTCGACAATCCTGCGCCAGCTGCGAAAGCAAATGGCCAAGGCAGCTGAGAACCTCCAATACGAGAAAGCAGCGATGTTTCGCGACCGTATCCGGCTGATTGAACGGCTTGACCGCCGAGGTCTGCCCGACGAAGATGTCCAGCCGGAGGTCTTTGCAGCCGACCCTGCTGAGGCCCTGCTGAAGCTGCGGGAAATATTACAAAGCCCCCAGCCGGTCAGGATTATCGAGGGCATCGATGTGGCCAACATTGCAGGAACTGAAGCAGTCGGGTCGCTGGTTAAATTCATCGATGGCAGGCCGTTTAAGAGCGGTTACCGGCGATTCAAAATAAAAAGCGTAAAGGGTATTAATGATTATGCAATGATTGCTGAAGTTGTCAAACGCCGATACAAATACGCCCTGCGAGGTGAAGAGCTCTGGCCGGACCTTATTTTAATCGACGGAGGACGGGGTCATTTACACGCTGCTGAAGCAGCTTTGAGAGAAATGGGTGCACCGGCTATAAAAATTGCCTCGATTGCCAAGCGGGAGGAGGATATCTACCTGCAGAGAAGCTCAAAACCTTTGAAATTGCCCGCCCACTCGCCTGTTCGCAAGCTCCTGCAATATGTCCGCGATGAAGCCCACCGCTTCGCCCAGCACTACCATCACATCCTGCGAAGCAAAAAAATGCTGAACAAAAAATCCTAAAAAATATAAAATCGCAACTTGACATCAAAGTGATTTAACATTATAATGTTAATAGTGGAGTAACGATATGAAAACCAATACAAAAAGAACTACGGTTTATCTGGACCCTGAGCTGCATTATGCACTTCGCATTAAAGCAGCAGAGACAGAACATTCCATGTCAGAACTGGTCGAAGAAGCGATTAAACTTTCTTTAGCAGAGGATTCCATTGATTTAGCGGCTTTCGATGAGCGTAAAAAAGAGCCAAGCCTGGCGTTGGAGGACGTTCTGAAGAAGCTCAGGAAAAATGGTAAAATATAAAATAACCTTAAAAAAATCTGCTGCGAGAGAACTGGAAAACATCCCAAAGAAAGACCTCCAGAGAATCATCAAACGTATTCAATCACTTGCCGAAAATCCAAGACCTCATGGAGCGCAGAAACTTTCGGGACAAGAACGCTTCCGCATCCGCCAAGGAGACTATAGAATAGTGTACTCTATCGAGGATAAAAACTCGATAATTGATATAGTCAAAATCGGCCATAGGCGAGAAATTTATCATTTCTAATTATTCTTTGGCAACCAAGCAACAAAAGCGGCACGGCTTACCCCATAATGAAATCGGGGCAAACCAACGGGGTGCCGTTTGCCCCACAGCTTATTGGCGTTCATACACTGCTAAGTGTTCAGATGCTCACCTTTTCTTCTTCCTTCTGAACAGGCTTTCCCGGCTCCCCGGATTTTTGCTTATTAGGTTCCTGTGGAAAACGGTCAAACATTTTCCCCTGATGTCTTTCGAGCTGTTCCAGGCGCTGCCGCAATTCGCGCAACTGCTCTTCCATTCTGCCGGGTATCATGTTTCCAGGCCCAAATGGGCGTGGCTGCAATTTCTCAAAATCAAAATATTGCTTCCATACCTCCGGGTGCGGAGGTGAAGGTGCATGAGGAGCTCCATAACCCCAAAATTCCTTTTCCCTGGATTTCTTCAGAGATTCCTCAAGGGCATCCCTGACCGGCTGGCGATACTTTTCCGGTAGCTTGTCTATCTCCTTTACGGTGGTTTGAAATTCCGTTATCTTATCGTTTGGGTCGCTGATGCGGAGGGTAATTTTCGAATCTTCATCTTCCGGGTTACCTTCGATGCTTATCTCGTACCTTTCGCCATTGCCGGAATGCTGAAAGGAATACAGCTCTTTGAAGAACCCTTTCAAATTGTCTTTGATGCCCGGTATTTTATTTAACTGGATTTCCATCCAGTTTTGGTCACTTGGTTTGAGCCGAAATATTTTTCCCGGCCGCCATAACTGCATCGCTCCTGGTTCCGGGGGATATTTCCAGTCATTCCGGCCGGCTTCGCCCTCGAACCGGCCAAGCTTTAGCTTAATATTCTCACGTTTGCCCAGATGAATGATTTCCAGGGTAACCTCCTTGTCGACACCCGCTTGCCGCACCGCCTCGACGAACTGCTCATTATCCTCGACCGGCTTTCCCTCAAAACCGATGATTATATCATCCCTTTCCAGGCCGGCTTTATCAGCAGCGCTATCTCTTTGAATGTTGTTTATCCTTATGCCTTGGCCGGGTAACAGACCCAGGTGTTTGGTTAACAATTCAGGCAGGGGCCTCATGTCCAGCGATACACCAAGGTAAGGCCGCTGACCGGCTGGTTCAGGCTCGGCATACAGCACAGTTCCAATAGAAAATAGAACTGTAAAAACTATCAAGATAACTTTTTTAGCTTTCATGGTTTTTTTCCTTTCCTGTTAAAGTTTCTATTTCTTGCTACAGGTCTGGTCTATAAGCAACGGGTGTAACAATATCCTCCCTTAACCCCTCAACGAGCCACTGGTCACCATTTTCGTCCGTGAAGCTGTACCAATCGACATTGCGAGATACATTTGGAGTGTGCCTCGATGGAAAAGGTTGCGTGCTCCGCTCTTCTACATCTGCCTGGTCTGTTGTACTCTGAGCGACCATTTTTTCCGGAACCATATCATTCTTCGGCACTGAACGAACAGGCAGGGCAAAGTGCAAAGTTAGCCCTATCACAAGCCCAGCGGCCAGCCCGGCTGCAAAACGCAAGCGGCCACTAATCCTTAACAGGCTATGTAAGGGATTTTTCGTTCGATTCCGCCAGGCCTGCTCGAAAATCTCTTCAGCGGTTTTCCCTCTATCCAGGACTTCAGATGAAATAACCTCGTTGCTTTGCTGGTGTAAATCCTGCAATTGTTCAAGAAGCTCTCTTGCGCTTGGGTCGGTTTCCATCGCCGCTTCCAGCATTTGCCGTTCACTGGATGTAATCTCGCCGTCGAGATACTTTCCAATCAGCATTTCCAGAATTTCCTGTGTCATACTCATCTTTCTACCACCTTATCTTTGTCTTTACCGGTAACCTGGTTATAAATCATCCGCCGAGCCCGCACGAGCCGAATCTGTACGGTCGTGAGAGGGATATCAAGTATTTCGGCGATTTGACCATACGTTAAGTCACCAGAATATTGCAGCATAAATACCTGCCGGTATTTTTCGGGCAGTGAGTTTATCGCTTCCAGTACCTGGCGGTATTGTTCCTTTTGTTCGATATTGTCCAGGATATGTTGTGCTTTATCATCACATTGCTGATAAATCAGCTCTTCATCCAGCGAAATCGGCCTTTGGCTTTTCTTCCGGCGGTACTGCAGGGCCAGCCGCCTGGCCAAAACAGCCAGCCAGGACCGGAACCGCTCCGGCTCACGCAAGGTCTCGATTTTACAAATAAGGCGAACACAAATATCCTGTAAAACGTCATCGATATCGTTAGCATCACATACGATACTGTAAACGAGGGCCTTGAGCCATGCCCAGTTCTGCCTCAGCAGCACCTGTAATGCCTCTTTATCGCCCTGTCGTGCCGCACAGACCAGCGCTGATTCGTTTTGCCTTATTTCATGGCCCATATCGCCTCTTCATAATATATAGATGCTCAGGAAGGAAAGTTCATACATAATTTGCCGGTTTCTTTTGAAGAAAATTTGATGCTTTGAACCAAGTCGGATAGTCCAAGAGGCGGTAACCTGAGTGCCTAATCAGGTGTTAAGGACATCCTAACGCTGTCTCCGCAAGGAGTCCCTATAACTAACGGGGTTTACTCGAATAATTTCCTTATGTCCTCGTCCGTAATCTTTTCATCGGGCTTTATGGGCTCTCCTCTTTGTTTGCGCAGGTGCTCAAAAAATTCTTTAACGTTTTCCGACGCTGAATTAATTACCAGCCCCAGTGAATATCTCATCAATGAAATATCTGCCCCATCAAGGATTCCCTTTATAAGCCCAGTTTCACTATTTTCCTCGCTCTCCATCCTTGCACTAAATTTATCCAAGACATCCTGCAAGCTGCCGTATTCTATTTGTTCTGTGGCCACCGTTTTATTGGTTATATGAGAATAGGGCAGTCCCATAGACCTGAAAAGATAAACAGCTTCAGGAGGAATTGCATCTGCATGCTCAAAGCCTTCTTTGAACTCCGGGCCGCTGTAGTATCTTGGTAGCAATATCTGCGGCTTTTGAAACAGAATGATGCCCTTTCTTACAACGGTTCTATCCCTGAACTGGCCGTGCTCGGCGGCAAATACATAAGGCAGCTCCATATCTCCGAAGGTATAAAGCATGCGCTGATATGTTCTGATTACCTCGGTCCTTCTCCAGTATTCTTTAAATTTTTCTCTGTCAAATTCAGACATAGTTCACTCCAGGTAACACACCGCCGGCGCTGCAATATAATAGCTGATTTTCAGGCCTTCATCAAGTTTATTCTTATCTGCTTTGTTTAACCTGGTTTTGTCATGGAAGAAACTGTGCGCATAAAAAAAGGGAGACACGGGTACTTTTTATTCAATTTAGCGTCACCACGCCTCCCTGTTGCAACGTGCCCTTGCTGAATTGTATCAGCGTACGACGAAACCGCCTGCCTGCACTTGCAAGGTGTACATTATAGCAAAAAATCATAGCGCTTGTCAAGCAAATATCGCTACCATTAACTCTTTTTAATAAGGAAAAGATAATATCAACGGCTTTAATCTCTCATTATAAATAGACTACCTGATGAAACATTAAGAGCATAAGAGGATAATGATAGCAGTATTTTCGATATTACCGCCGGTGCCGTTGATTGAATGGTAATGATTTCCGTCAATACGCCACTGCGCAAAATTCGCCGCGGCGCCATATCCGGCTACATAACTACTTGTACAGGTGCGTAGCCTCGTTTTCTTCAACCGGACGGGAAAGCTGGTCGGTAGTCATAATAGCTTTGAAGAGTGTATCTACCGGCTTCACTGCCCGGACGACCACGCGCCAGGCCGCATCTACCTTAGGCGGGAGAGTGGCTAATGGAGCAAACTTCAACACATTACCCTCCATTGAGCCAGCAGTTGTCCCGCGTGACGAAATGTATTGAACACTGTCTTCCAAAGTACAGGTAATACTGATGCCCGTGGCTGGGGCGGAACCCTGATTCGTCACTTTGATTTCATACATTGTGGTGCTGCCTACTTCCACCGGGTCCTCAACATCAATGACTTCCAGCAGCACCCCTGAAATCCCGGCAACCACTGTTTCTGCCGATGCAGTTACACTGTCTGCGCAATGAGCAGTTGCTGTTATCTTATCTGCTAACGTGCCCACCCTGGTTGGAACGTAAGATACGTATAGTTTTTTGGAGGCCTTGGGCTCAAGTGTACCCAACTGCCAGACCAAATTCCTTGAGCGATAAAGTTTGGCACCGGCGGTTGTTTTTAAAGAGGTTATTCCCTGAGGTAGGACATCTTCTATAACAGTATTTATTGCAGGTGCATTTGATTTGTTGTTAACGGTTATCTCATAAGTTACCGGTCGCCCGACGTACTGTTTTTTAGGACCGGTCTTTTCAAGTGCCAGTGCCGGCTTGCCAACAATTATAGCGGTTTTCTGCCATACATCCTCCAGCCCGCTGGCTGAGACCTCGGCCCTGCTGACATATCTACCGGGCTCTGTGGTTTGAAGATTAACCGAATACTTCCGGGATTGCTTCTCCCCCAGGGTACCTATATCAATCGAAAGCTTACCATTCCCATTGGCGGTCTGCAATCCCTCAGAAAGGGATGCTTCGAACCTAACGTTTCGGGCGGTACCAGTACCTGAATTAGTTATCACAAGCTCTAACGGGATTACATCACATGTCGTAACCTGAGCCGGTGCAGTTTGTGTAAGCTCCAGCTTGGGCTGCACAACTTTTACGACGGAATAGGCAGGGTCAAAGTGTGTAACAACAGTTGTGGAGAGCTTAAGAGGCTCGATATTAGTAGCCATACCGGAAACCAAAACCTGCTCGCTGGCTCTCGGACCAAGCGAATCTATATTCCACACAAGATTGGCAGCATTTTCTTTGGCTGGCGGTTCAGAGTTTGTATACTTGAAATTGCCTGAAAGCTCTTCGGTTATCACAACATTGGTCAGCGTCATGCTCGTTAGATTTGTTACCCTGATAGAGTAATCAAAGGGTTTTTTCAGTCTAACTTCCTTGGGCATAACTTTGTCCATCTGAATAAGGGCAACTTCCGGAGCCGGATATAATTTTGAGATTTTAAGCTGACGGGACTCACTCGCAGCTACTGGTGCCGGCATAGCACGAACAGTCGACACCGCCGCCGGAGCCACAGTCATGGGCCTGCAAGCCATATTCGACACAAGCCCGTTGGCGCGGTCCGGCTCTACCATATAAGCCCTACGGGATGTATCACCCTCATTGCAGCCAAGAAAACCTGATAAAAAAAGCACCAAAAAAACAATCGAAATATTCGATAATTTTTTCATTGTAATTCGCCTTTCCAGAAAGATTTACAGTTTTTCGGACGCTGATCGCTCTTTATTAGGCCAAATAACAACGAAGAACATCGTCTCATAGACTTCTATCTATCCTTTATTTAGCTTTTTGACTTAAACCTGCACAATCTTCGGACATTTTAGATGTTATATCGGAGCAAGTTTTACTCAAGTTAAGCAAAAAACTCGTCTCGGCAAAGGCTCGCCGAGCCGTAACAGGATAGGATAGCGTGTTGCTACTATCTTTTTATTTTATGGGACCTGTGTTTGCATATCTTGCGAATATTTGGCTAAAAGTGTACGCCCCCTTGTTATGTACTCAGCGAGGTGTGTATTTAGTATGAGATAACCCTGCTAAGCGATAGCCAGGACCTCTATCTCCTTCACTGATATGCTCCTTTCGTTCTCCATTGTAGATACTACGAAGCACGAGTGGTAATCGAAAGCTCACGAAGCGCTTCTTCCGAAAAACCGGTAAGACACATATCCTCACCAAAACGTTTTACACCAACGTAATGAAAACTGACCTCATAACTGAGTTCAGAAAGAGAGTCGGTTATATTGGCGCTGCCTTGTGCTCCGAGCATTTTGGGGCAGATATAAACATTAAGCTCATCAACGAATCGCTCCTTCAAGAATGAAGCTATCACCGTTGGCCCGCCTTCTACAAGCAATTGAGCGATTCCGCGTCTGGCAAGCTCCTCGAGCAGAAAATATAAATTAGACCGGCCCTGCATATCCGGGTAGGCAACCACCTCGGCACCCTTTTTGGCAATCCTGTCTGCAGTTTTGGAACTTGTCTGGAGAGACTGCTGGCTTGTGATGATTAGAACAGGACTTTTTTTGGCTGTTCTGAGCAACTTACACTTCAAGGGAATTCTCAGAGAGCTATCCAGTACGATTCTGAGCGGCTTTTTGCCTCTGGCTGGCCGGACTGTCAATAAAGGGTCATCGGAAATTATGGTATTAATGCCTACCAGTATTGCCCCGACCCTGCGACGCAGGTTTTGTGCATCTTGTCTGCTTAGTTCATTGGAAATCCAACGCGGCACGGCCATCCCCTCGACTTCGCTCGGGACAGGCTTGGCCGTGTTTTCCACGGGCTGGAAGCCCGTGCTACTGTCAGCGTAGGCAAGTTTACCGTCAATACTTTGCGCCCATTTCAACACCACCCAACACTTGCCGGTTGTAGCAAATTTGATAAAAGGTGCATTTAACAGCTTCGCTTCGGTTTCACAGATGCCTGTTTGTACTTCGATTCCTGCATTGCGCAACTGCTCGATGCCCTTGCCATTATTGTGCTGCGAGGGGTCAATTGTTGCGACAAAAACTTTTGCCAGCCCGGCTTCAATGATTGCCTGTACACAAGGGCCGGTCTTGCCCTGGTGACAGCACGGCTCAAGCGTAACATACATCGTAGCCCTCTGCGGAGTAACACCCATCGTTTTACAGTCTTCAATAGCTATTATCTCTGCGTGGGCCTCACCGAATTTTTTGTGCCAGCCCTTACCAACAATCTGGTTGCCTTTTACGATGATACAGCCGACTGCCGGGTTCGGCTCAACTTTGCCAACACCTCGCTTTGCCAAACGTAACGCCATCTGCATGTATTTTTCGTCCATAACACTGACCTCCACTGACTTTAACACTGACGGTCACTGACTACAATTTTCTGTTTTCGAACAGATGTGTCTTTTTCTATCGTTTGTATAAATCACGCGCTTTATGTCGGCTCCGTCAGAGCCAAAATTTATAAGGAACCCTAATTCATATTCACTATTTCGTAGATAACTGTAAAGCTGAGCTATCATCCTAATGCGGCATCTGCTCTAAAACTTTTAATTCAATAATTATTTTATCCTCAACTACAAAGTCTGGTTGATATGAGCCAATCACTTTTTCGGACTTTGGCGAATATATTTGGATTGGTTTTTCTCACTCATAATTTATTCCTCGCAGGCCAAGCTCTTCGGCAAATGCCCTTTGATACAATACCTCCTTATGTCCTAATCCATAATTTTTCTTTACTTCAAAAGCGACACCACGGATTTTATAGCTCAATTCTTCATACAACAAATTTACGTGCTTCTTAGTCATACGCTCGTCCGTGTCAGTCCGTGTTATTGTCTGTGCCAGTCCGTGTTAATTCTAGAAACTGTTTTTCTTCTATTACCTTAACACCAAGGTTCAGTGCCTTCTCAAGTTTACTGCCTGGTTCTTTGCCTGCCAACACAAAATCGGTTTTTTTGCTGACGCTGGAAGATGATTTTCCGCCTGCCTGCCTTATCGCCTGCTCAATTTGCTGGCGGGTAAAGCTTTCCAGTGTGCCCGTAACAACAATTGTTTTGCCAGCAAGCTTATTTGTTTTTCTAACTTTCTGCTCTTCCGGTTCTATTCCTACTGATATTAACTCCCTTATCATCGCTTCGTTCTTCGGATTTGTTATATAATCACAAAGACTGTCTATCATTTTGTAGCCTATATCTCTTAATCTTTCGCTTTTTCGTAGTTCTTCGCGTTTTTCTTTATATTCTTTCTCACTAATCTCATGTCTATCACGTTTCTTCTTCAACAATTTCTTCTTATCTTCTTCTTGCTTCTTAATTTTTTTAATTTTCTCTTTATTGACAGATAATACTTTCTCAATGGTTCCGAAATACTTAGATAGAGTCTGAGCCGACCGTCCTCCGATATGTCTGATTCCTAATCCTGCTAATAATCTCCACAACGGCCTCTTTTTACTTGCTTTGATAGCTCTTATAACATTATCTGAACTTTTCTCTCCCATTCCCTCAAAATTAAGCAAATCTTCTCGTTTTAATTTATAAATACCCGTAAAATCCCTTAAAAGCCCTGCATCGACCAGCTGCTCGATTAAGGCGTCGCCCAAATGCTCTATGTCCATCTGTCCCCGGCCGGCAAAGTATTTCAAACGCTCTTTCAACTGGCCCATACAATCCGGATTAACACATCGGATATAAACACCGTATTCATCCTTGGCTACGGCAGAACCGCAATTTGGGCATTTTTTAGGTATTTTGAAGGTTTCAGCACCGGCAGGTCTTAATTGTTTTTTTACTTCTAATACCTGTGGAATTATTTCACCGGCTTTTTCGATTACTACTGTATCGCCGCAACGCACTTCGAGCTTTGCGAGCATGTCGAAATTGTGCAGGGTTGCTCTACTTACGGTTGTTCCTGACAGTTGCACCGGTGTCAGATTCGCCACCGGTGTCAAGATTCCGCTTTTGCCGACCTGCACATCAATCGATTCGACGATTGTTTCCGCCTGCTCTGCCGGGAATTTATAGGAAATACACCATCGAGGAGCCCTGCCCGTAGCGCCGAGGATATCACGCTGATCGAAACGATTAACCTTTATCACCATTCCGTCAATCTGGTAATCCAGCTTAAACCGTTTCTCACTCCAGCCAAGACAGATATCTATTACCTCGTCAATATCTCTGGCCTTTTTGATATGAGGATTTATGGGAAACCCGAGTTTTTTGAACTTCTGAAGAGTCTGGTAATGATTTTCAGCTAGTAGCTGTGCCATCTCGCCAGTAGCATAAGCAAAAAATGAAAGGTTTCTTAAAGCGGTAATTTTTGCATCGAGCAGCTTCAAGGAGCCGGCAGCAGCATTTCGAGGATTTGCAAAGGCCGGCTCGCCCGCATCTTCGCGAAGTCTGTTTAGTTCTGTAAACGCCGTATTTGGTATATAGACCTCACCGCGAACTTCGAGCAAGTCGGGAATATTGCCACCATCCAGAAGCGCGAGCGGCACCGCCTTTATTGTACGCACATTTGTAGTGACGTCATCGCCCACTTCGCCATCGCCGCGAGTAGCGGCAGTCACAAGGACGCCTTTTTCATAACGCAGACTTATCGCAACACCGTCGATTTTCAACTCGACGACGTAGTCGAAATTTCTGTTGCCAAGTCCCTTTG
>CAZOQJ010000059.1:0-13901 GCA_964581905.1 uncultured Pirellulales bacterium | reverse complement strand
TTAAATCCATATCGAGCATTCTCTCGTATGTGCCGAGGTCCATATCGCATTCCATGCCGTCGTCGAGGACGAAGACCTCGCCGTGGCGGAATGGATTTAGCGTGCCGGAATCGATATTCAGATATCCTTCGAGCTTTACTGGCGCAACTTTCAGCCCTTTATCCTGCATCAGCTTGGCCAGGCACGATGAGAATATGCCCTTGCCCAAGCCGCTCATCACCGTGCCCATTACGAAGACGTAGCGGGTCTTTCCTTTTTTATAACCAGCTGGCATCGGCGAGAAAAACTCGCTCTCAGTAGAAATATCACTAACAGAAGCTAATAAATCTTTTTCTTTTGCCATAAACTTTCCTTTTTGACTCTGTGGCTATATTTTATATCTTTTGACGAATTCTGCGTATTGCTCCGGCGTATCGATTCCATCGCAGGTGTGTTTGACTTTTCCGACTATTATTGCAATGCCATTTTCAATCGCTCGCAGCTGCTCGAGTTTTTCGATTTTTTCCAGCGGTGTCTGCGGCAGGGCGGTGAATTTCAGTAAAAATTCCTTGCGATAGGCGTAAATTCCGAGATGCCTCAAATGTTGCTGAGTTTCTCCCAAGCCGGCTTTTACAATGTTATAAGGAATGGCAGCTCGCGAGAAATGAGTTGCTTTATTATCGTGGTCAATAATTACTTTTACAACGTTCGGGTTGGCAAGTTGCTCTGGACCCTGCAATTCCGCGGCGAGCGTTGCCATCGGGTAATCGGGATTATCAATTAAAAGCTTGGCGACATAATCGATATTTTCCGGGTTGATTTCCGGCTCATCGGCCTGCAGGTTCACCACAATGTCATTAGCGTTGAGCGTATAGTGTATAGCGTTTAGTTTTTTCTCATCCGCTCCACGCTGTCCGCTATCCGCTATCTTAAGGACAGCTTCAGCTATGCGGTCGGTGCCGCTTTTGTGCTTGATGGAGGTGAGGATACATTCGGCTCCGAAGGTTCTGGCGGCATCGGCTATCCTTTCATCGTCGGCTGCTATAATTACCTTCTCCGGCAGTTTTGCAAGCGTGGCCCGCTCGTATGTGTGCTGGATAAGGAATTTGCCGGTGTCTTTGGCGAGAACTTTACCGGCGAATCTGGTCGAACCGTAACGAGCAGGGATACAAACTAAAATTTTCACACTTACCCTTCCCGGCAGCAGAATTCTATTAAAAACCACTGCCGGAGTATATTAAGACAAACACCTTCCTTTGTCAACAGCGTAAATAAATTTTCTGTATCGGTGTGTACTTGGTCTTGTAAGCAGCCGAACTCTGTTGGCGGAATTACTGGGCGTTGTGTTCCGGCAAGTCCTTGCGGCTTGCGAATATTCCATAGTACGTAATGACAACAAAGCAGATAAACGGCAGCACGAAGGATGCCCTTGTGCTCGACATAGTCATAAAGCCCAGGTTAAATGCCTTCATATCCATGATATAGGCCTGCAACGGCGGCATAATGGAGCCGCCGCCAATGGCCATAATCAGCCCTGCGGCCCCCAGCTTGGCGTCGTTCCCAAGCCCTCTCAGGGCAATCCCGTATATGGTCGGGAACATCAGAGACATGCAGGCAGACACTGCGATAAGGCAATACAGACCTGCCATTCCGTGAATAAAAATCGTGCCGAGAATCAACAGTCCGCCGAAAACAGCCAGAGTTGCCAGCAAGGCGCCGGGACTAAAGTATTTTAGCAGATATGTGCAGATGAATCGGCTGCTGCAGAAAATCGCCATCGCAATGATATTGTAACCTTGGGCTGTTTTCGCAGACATGCCAAGCTCATTCATCGCGTACTGAATAATGAAGGTCCAGCACATAATCTGAGCGCCCACGTAAAAGGCCTGCGCCACAACGCCTTTTATGTATTTTTTATTTGCAAACAGGCGTCTCAACGTCGGCCCGAGGTTCAAGTGTGCCCCTTCTTCCCCTCTGCCCTTAGGCATCCTGGTCAGCAGGAAGATTACAAAGACCGCGAGGACTATCAGCCCGATGGCCACATATGGGCCGCGTAGAACAGCCAGGTCATGGACCCGGATGGTTTTTAGTTGTTCCGGGGCGGTTTCGAGCAGGGCACGACGACCCTCTTCCGAAGTTTCATCAAGCCTGGCTAATATCAAATTCTTTGCCACTAGCATTCCCATGAGAGACCCTATTGGATTGAAGGCCTGGGCAAAATTCAGCCGACGCGTTGCCGTTTGTTCGGGCCCCATTGAAAGGACATAGGGGTTAGAGCTGGTTTCCAGAAAGGACAGCCCACACGTAAGGATGAAGTATGAAAGCAGAAATGCCCAGAAGGCCATCATCATACCGGAAGGTATAAATAGTAGCGCACCCACGGAGTAAAGTAAAAGCCCGACAAGAATGCCGGCTTTGTAGCTGAAGCGCCGGATAAAAAGTGCCGCAGGGATGGCCATTACGCAATAACCGCCGTAAAAGGCGAACTGAACTAATGAGCTTTGAAAATGACTGATAAGCAGGATTTCTTTGAAAGCTGCTACCATGGGGTTGGTAACATCGTTGGCAAAGCCCCACAGAGCGAATAAAGAGGTAACCAGAATAAAAGGCCATAAAATACCGTACGGAATCACCCGAGCCGGCCGTGTCGAGCTATCTACGTTTGAGGAAGGATTTTCTGCCATTGGTAAGCACCTTTCTAATCATAGCAACGATAAAATTCAGGATAACATAAAACCTCTTTTGCCCGGCGTCAAGTCCTTTTTCCTGTCCGCTGGTGGGTCCTTTGGTCATCCTAAGATTTTTGCATATTTTTCGAAATTGGGTATTGACAAAAAAGACAGGATGTGGTACAATAATGAGATAATGCAAATTAACCGTAAAAATACCGGTTGGTGGTGGTCTGCGGGATAAATTCCGGCAGGTAAGCGGTAGTTTGCTGTAAAAAATTGTTAGATATGTGGAAAACGCAGCCTGTTGGAGAAGGTCGGCTGCGTTTTTTTTATTTGTATTTTCGAGCGTTTGCGAATAGAAATTACGATAATAGGTTCGGGATATGGACAATTATAGACAAATAATAGCTGATGCGAAGCCGGGACAAATCGTTCCAATCGTCAAAGAGATGGCTCTGGCTGAGCCGGTGGATTTCTTTGCGAAGTTAAGCGACTATGGCCGGGCCAAAAACTGCGCCTTATTCGAGGCGAGCGACTATCTGGCGGAAAATGCGCTGAGTTTCGGCACGGCAAGACCGGCCCTTTACCTCACGGGCACCGGCAATGAATTTACTATCAAGGCGCTGAGTAATACCGGTAGACGCATGATAGAATATCTGGCCACTCAGGAAGAAAGGTTTGCCTTTTGTGAATCGGTCGAATTTATCCGCCTCCCGTCAGGGATGGCCAAGTCCATTACGCCTGGCGGATTTGGCCCGGAAGAGATTACCGGCCGAATTCAACAGGCAGAAAAAATAGTTGATGAGCAGACCCGCCTGAAAAGCACAAATCAAATGGATGTATTGCGGGCCGTAGCGTTTGCCTTTACTCTGGCAAGCAAGCCATTCCGCGTAACCTGTGGTTTGTTAGGCGCTTTAAGCTATGATTTCATAGACCAGTTTGAGAAACTTCCTCCCAATGAAGTTGACCAGCTCGGCAATCCCGATTACGAACTTTACTTTGCGGATAATATCTTTCTGTGCGACCACCAGCAAGGCAAAAGCTACGTTATTGTCAATTGCGTCATAACCGACGGCGACCGTGATGCTATAGTCGCTGATGTGCAGGAATGCTTCGATTATTACTTCAACATTGCAAAGCTTGAAGTGCCGAAAGGCAGGCGGTTTACCGGCCCGTTGCCGGATGCCTCAACCGATACCAATCAGGCCGACTATGAAAATATGGTTAAATCTGCCAAGAAGCACATTATCGACGGTGACATCTTTCAGGTAGTTTTGAGCAGGACCAAGATTGAGCCATGTCCGGATGAGCCGCTGGATGTTTATAAACGGCTGAGGGTTTTGAATCCTTCGCCGTATATGTTTTATCTAAACACTCCCAATACGATACTGATGGGTTCCAGCCCGGAATTGAATTTGCGGGTAAGCGGAGCTGAGCCGCGAGGTGTGGAGATAAGGCCCATAGCCGGCACAAAGCCCAGAGGCCGAATCGGCGGGCAAATCGATGAGGATACCGATTTCAGATACGAGGCGGAGCTGAAGCTTGACCGGAAAGAGCTGGCTGAGCATATGATGCTTGTCGATTTGGCAAGAAATGATATAGCCCGCGTATCTGAGCCGGGCAGCAGGATTGTTACGGAGCTGCTGATAGCCGAGAAATACGAATCGGTCCAGCATTTGGTGAGCAATGTCAAAGGCACATTGGCAAAGGGCCTTGATGCGTTAAGTGCGTATCTGGCCACGATGAATATGGGAACGCTTACAGGAGCTCCGAAAATTGAGGCAATGAAGATAATTCGTTTGTTTGAGAAGACCAAGCGCGGCTATTACGGCGGGGCGGTTATGTATCTTACAGTGGATGGCCAATTCGATAGCTGTATTACCATAAGGTCGCTTCAGGTCAAAGACCATATGGCTTATATTCGTGTCGGTGCCGGCATCGTACACGACAGTGTACCGAAAACCGAATTCGAGGAGACCGAACACAAAGCCGGCTCCTGCTTGCGTGCAATTCGCGGGAAGTGATAGTATGAAAAGAAAAATTTTGTTCATCGATAATTTTGACTCGTTCACGTACAATCTCGTGGATGATTTCTGTAAGCGTAACTGCGATGCGAAGGTTTACCGGGCAGATACGGAGCTTGATGAGCTTAAACGGGTGGTAGAGGAGTTTAAGCCGGACTTGCTTGTGATTTCACCCGGGCCTGGAACGCCGGATACTGCTGGTGTCTCGCTCTCTGCGGTGGATTATTTCAAGGACAAATTGCCTATATTTGGTGTCTGCCTTGGTCATCAGGTAATAACGCAGTATTTCGGCGGTAAAATCAGCCATGCTCCCGTGCCGATGCACGGCAAACCCTCAAGGGTAACGCATAATGAAAAAGGCTTATTTGCCGGCGTTGAAAATCCGCTGCAGGCCGGACGCTATCACAGTCTATGTTGCTATACGCAGGAGCTTCCTGACTGCCTGGAGAAAACCGCTGAATTCGAAGGCATTACTATGGGTATCGAGCACAAAGAGCTTCCTATATTCGGTGTGCAGTTTCATCCTGAAAGCATTTTGACTCCTGCAGGTGGAAAGATAATCGAAAATATCTTGTCAATCGCAAAAGAACGAAAAAAGAAGGATTGAGTATGGCGGCAATAACACGATATCTCGAAATCATTTTGGATGGCAGCGACTTGACATTCGAACAGGCGAAAGAACTACTGGATATTGTTTTCGAAGGTGAAGTTTCAGAAGTTCAAATTGCTGCTTTTTTAGCAATGATGAGAATGAAGCGGGCAGCCTCATCCGAGATTGCCGGCCTTGCGAAATCCCTGCGAGACCATGCTGTACCGGTTAAGGTTGAAATAGACAATCTTATAGATACCTGCGGCACAGGTGGAGCGACCGTAAAAACATTCAATATCTCCACTGCTGCCGCAATTGTAGCGGCCGGTGCAGGAGCTTATGTAGCAAAGCATGGCAACAGAGGTATCACAAGCAAGTGCGGTTCAGCCGATGTTTTAGAGGAACTTGGTGTAAATATTGCTCCAGGGCCGGATATCGTGGCTGAATGTATTAAGCAGGCGAATATCGGTTTTATGTTCGCACCGAAATTCCATCCTGCGATGAGATTCGTTCAGCCGATTCGCAAGAGCCTGGATTTCAGAACTGCCTTTAATATTTTGGGGCCGTTGGCAA
The DNA here is from genome assembly GCA_964581905.1 of uncultured Pirellulales bacterium. GTDB lineage: Bacteria > Planctomycetota > Phycisphaerae > Sedimentisphaerales > Anaerobacaceae > CAZBWE01. The sequence continues at coordinate 8,064 of CAZOQJ010000059.1, read as the reverse complement.
ATCCTGCCGGTACAACCGCACAGGTTATGGGCGTCGCGGAAGAAGCACTGCTGGATAGGATTATTGAGACCCTTAAGATTCTCGGTGCAAAAAGGGCAATGGTTGTTCATGGCCAGGGCATGGACGAGATAAGTATTTTGGGCAAAACTCAGATTCGACAGCTTATAAACAACAAAATCAACTCGATGGAACTGGATCCTGCTGATTTTGGCATCTCTGGCGCTTCAATGGATGAACTTAAAACCGGCGACGCAATAACAAACGCTGGTATAATTCGTGATATTTTGAATAGTAAAGAAAAAGGCCCCCGCAAAGATATTGTTATTCTAAATGCAGCAGCGGCGATAATCGTAGGCGGCCTGGCCGAAGATTTCGAATCGGCAATAAAGTTAGCGCAAGAATCAGTCAGCAAGGGCAGGGCGTTAGCCTGTCTGGAAAAGTTAATTGAAGTTTCGAATAAGGGATAAAAGGGACATGAGCGACGAATTATGCTGATTGTGAAGGTTAAAATATGTGGCCTTACCAATTATGACGACGCTGCCGCAGCGATTGATATGGGTGCGGATTTGCTGGGCTTTAACTTCTATCCGAAAAGCCCGAGGTTCATAACACCGGATAAGGCCTCAGAGATAGTAAACAAACTGTCCGGTTTTATGGATATTGCCGGTGTCTTTGTGCATGAGCCAGGTCATGATGAAAACGAATCGTTTAGTAAAATCAATGAAACAATAGACCAATGCCAATTGAACTGGGTCCAGTTGCATGGTGATGAAAGCCCTGAATTTTGCCGGTTGTTTCTTTCCCTTAATGTGAGAACTATGAAGGCAATTAGAGTAAAAGACAAGGAAGACGTCGAAAAGGCGAACGACTATTTTACCGATGCCATTTTGTTGGATGCTTTTCATCCTGAGAAATACGGCGGCACGGGTCTGACCTTCGACTGGAATATTATAGGGCATATCGGTAAGCGTATTTTTTTGGCTGGCGGGATAAATCCTGATAACGCAGCAGAGGCGGTTAAGCTCGGTGTTTATGGAATTGATGTTTGTAGTGGCATTGAAGCTGAGCCGGGCAAAAAAGACCATAAGAAAATGAAAAAATTGTTTGAAAATATACAACATTTAAGAGGATAAAATCGATGCTGGATGTCATGTTGACTCTGAGCGAAGCGAAGAGGAAACATCTGGGTATCAAAAGGAAATTTAACTTGTAGGCCAGTTCCTTCGCTTTTGCTCAGGATGACAAGTATCGAGAATCGAGGAACGAGGAATAAAAAAGGAGAATCCAATGAAACGAATCCTGTTTTCTATAGTGTGTATTTCTCTGATACCTGCTGGCTTTGCCAAGGCGGACGCAAGAGCCAAAAATGCTCAATTAATTCAAGCCGCAAAAGGTGCTGATGCCAATACCGAAAGTTTCTCGCTGCACATAGCTGCTTATGAAGGCAATTTCGAGGAGGTCAAATCTCTTATCGCCAAAGGCGCTGATGTCAATGCCAGAGGGCCGGGTGATTCTAATGCTACGCCGCTGCACTTCGCTGCTGCTAAAGGCCATGAAGATGTGTTGAAAATATTCGGCGAATTAAAAGATGTAAAAGACAGAACAAAAAATGTAGATTACCCCAGATTATATACAGATATAGTGTCTCTGCTGCTTGCTAACGGGGCCGATATCAATGCAAAAAACCGAGCAGGCTGGACTGCGCTGCATGGGGCAGCCATGTTTGACTACTTAGATATGGCCGAACTGCTTATAGCCAATGGGGCCGACATAGAAGCCAAACACGCGTATGGTGGAACACCTTTGAGTATCGCTGCTCTTGGCAACCGTAAAGATATAGAAAATCTCCTTATCGCCAAGGGCGCTAAAGTAGATATCTACATAGCATCGGCTATGGGAGATATCGAACGCGTCAAGGCTTTCCTGAACAGCGACCCCAATATGATTAATGCTGCGCAAAGTGATTTTACAGCATTGCACAGTGCGGCATACAGCGGGCAGACAGAAATGGTGAATTTTCTCGTTGAAAAAGGAGCAGATGTTAATGTCGGCTATCCCAAAAAGCCAACACCGCTATATTGGGCAATTCGAAAAGGGCATAAAGACGCTGCAGAACTGTTAATAAATAAAGGCGCTGATGTCAATGCGAAAGAGAAAAATGGTAGGACGGCCTTGATGTTGGCAGCGACAACAGGCCATACGGAAATCGTCAAGCTGCTGATAACTAATGGGGCAGATGTCAACGCAAAAATGGAAAAAGGTCGTACACCGTTGCGAATGGCTGTTGATAGCAACAATTTCGAAGTGGCGAAGATACTTATCAAAAGCGGCGCTGACGTAAATGTGAAAGGTGAAGATGATGATAACTTGACTGCTCTCCATATTGCCGCTCGATGGGGCTATAAGGATTTGGCAGAGCTGCTTATTGCCAACGGTGCTGACGTACATGCCGCTACAAAAAAAGACGGTTGGCTGCCGTTGCACCATGCTGTGTGTTATGGTCACGGTGAAGTAGCCAAGTTGCTCATTGCTAAAGGCGCTGATGTGAATGCACGTAATAAATTCGAGGAAACTGCCCTTCATTGGGCAATTCGAAAAGGGCATAAAGACGCTGCAGAACTGTTAATAAATAAAGGCGCTGATGTCAATGCGAAAGAGAAAAATGGTAGGACGGCCTTGATGTTGGCAGCGACAACAGGCCATACGGAAATTGTCAAACTCCTTTTGGAAAAGGGTACCGATGTCAATACCAAGAATAATAACGGCGAAACGGCCTTAGGAGTGGCAAGAAGCGAAGGTCACAAAGACATTGTGCAAGTGCTTGAAAAAGCCGGCGCAAAGGAATAAAGGGAAAAAATGATGCTCGATGCTGGATACTCGATGCTCGATTAATCCTATTGTCGATTGCGAGTATTAAGTATCGAGAAACGAGGAACGAGAAATGAAATATAAAGGCAGATTCGGAGATTATGGTGGTTTTTATGTTCCGGAAGTTTTGATACCGGTATTGGAAGAATTGGAAGAGGCGTTTTATCGTTTCTGTAAAGATGATAAGTTTGTGGCTGAGTTGGCACAGCTTTCCAGAGACTACAATGGCAGACCCACCCCCCTCTATTATGCGAGAAGATTCAGCGAATATGTCGGTTTCAAAGTTTACCTAAAACGCGAAGACCTTCTGCATGGTGGGGCGCACAAGGGCAACAACACACTCGGCCAGGGCCTTTTAGCCAAATATATGGGCAAAACCAAACTCATCGCAGAAACCGGTGCGGGCCAGCACGGCCTGGCTACAGCGATGATAGGGGCCTTTTTGGGGATGGAGACAAAAATTTTTATGGGCGTAACCGATATTGAACGGCAGAGCGTCAATGTTCATAAGATGAAGCTGTGCGGCGCAGAAGTTATTCCAATCGAAGGCGGAACAGGAACATTGAAGGATGCCATCAACGATGCACTTCGTTACTGGACGGCTCATGTTATGGATACTTTTTATCTTTTTGGCTCGGCTTGTGGGCCGCATCCGTACCCTACGATAGTAAAACATTTCCAAACCTGTATTGGCACCGAAACAAGGCAGCAGTGCCTTGACCAAATTGGAAGGTTGCCGGATATGGTTGTCGCCTGTGTGGGCGGCGGCAGCAACGCAATAGGTATCTTCTCCGCTTTTCTGGATGATAAAGACGTCAAGCTAATAGGTGTTGAAGCTGGCGGCAGGAGCGTGGCAAGTGGAAAACACGCTGCAACACTCGTAGCTGGAAGAATCGGCGTCTTGCACGGTGCAAAATCCTATCTGCTGCAGGATGACGAAGGGCAGGTTTATGATACTGAGTCGGTAAGTGCCGGGCTGGATTACCCTGCTGTCGGGCCGGAACATTGTTTGCTAAAAGATACCGGCAGGGCCGAATACGTCGCCGCGGAAGATGAGCAGGTCCTCGATGCCTTCGAGCTGCTGAGTAAATCCGAGGGGATACTGCCGGCGCTGGAAAGCGCACATGCCCTGGCCTATCTAATGGGTCTGAAAAATAAGTTAAATGCGGATACCATCGTAGTTGCGAATCTTTCCGGCAGGGGAGATAAGGATGTTTCAATCGTGGAAAAACACAGACCACTTGAAAAATGATTAATGATTATTGAAATAATTAAGGTGTTTGACGGATGAAAACATACAGCCAGGTTTTTTCTGAATTAGCGAAGCAAAAAAAAGCGGCATTGGTACCATTTTTTGTAGTCGGTGACCCCGATTTCGATACAAGTCTTGCGATTTTAAAAGCTGCAATCGATGCCGGTGCTGATATTCTGGAGTTGGGCATACCGTTTTCAGACCCTATAGCGGATGGGCCTACAATCCAAAAGGCCGATATCCGTGCAAGGAAAAGCGGAATGACCGTGGCAAAGGCCATTGAATTTATCCGAAAGGTCAAGGACTACAAAGATATTCCAATTGGCTTGTTGATATATTACAACCTGGTTTACCAATATGGGACGGAAAAGTTCTTCAGCGATTTTCATTCGGCCGGGGTTAACAGCGTTCTGGTTGCTGATTTGAGTATTGATGATGCAGACGAGATATATTCGCCTGCTATCGCAGCGGGCCTTGACACTGTCTTTATAATTACACCAAACACCGACCCGCAGAGGATGAAAGTCATTGCATCCAAGACGACCGGCTTTATTTATGCTGTCTCACTATTAGGTGTTACCGGCAGCAGAAATGATCTCTCGGATATGATTGAAGGGCTGCTCAGTAAATTGAAAAAACTTACTAATGTGCCGGTTTGCGTAGGTTTTGGAATCAGCAAACCTGAACACGCGGCAACAATCGTTCGTGCAGGTGCGGACGGCGTAATAATCGGCTCGAAAATTGTGGATTTAATTGAAAGCAATTTAGGCAATAAAGATAAAATGCTTGCTGATATAGCAGCGGTTCTGAGCGAAATTAAAAGGACGCTTTTTTGAATTAAGAATGAAGAAATAAAATTTATACAATGAAAAAATTCTAAATTCTTAATTTCCACGGAAGGTTTTGAGATAGCTCAGTTAAAGAAACAGCTTGGTTTGTCTGATATATTTGCCGTGGCATCGGGAGCCATGATAAGCTCTGGTTTATTTATCCTGCCTGCCATTGCTTTTACAAAAGCAGGACCCGCGGTAGTCTTATCCTATTTATTCGCATCGCTTTTAATAATTCCCAGTATTTTCAGCAAGGCCGAATTGGCTACTGCGATGCCAAAAGCCGGTGGTACATATTTTTATGTCGAGCGCAGCTTAGGTGCGGTCTGGGGGTTATTTGGTGGATTTGCAAGCTGGTTTTCACTGGCATTGAAAAGTGCTTTTGCCATTGTTGGAATGGCCATTCTCATCGACACAGCGATGGAAACACAAATGGTTCAGTGGCATCTAAAAGCAATAGCTTCTCTTTGTTGCGTTGGTTTTATGATACTGAATATTGTGAGTGTCAGGCAAACAAGCAGGTTTCAAGTTTTGCTTGTGGCGATGCTGTTGGCGATACTTGCCTTATTTGTATTTTTTGGCGCCGGTGCTGTCAGTGCTGTTCGCTACAAGGGGTTTTTGGACAAGGGCTGGCTGGCGGTCTTTGCGACTGCCGGATTGGTTTTCATAAGCTTTGGCGGCCTGACTAAAGTTGCAAGTATTGCCGAAGAGGTTAAACAACCCGGCAAAAACCTACCCTTAGGTATGCTTCTGGCATGGTTTGTTGTGACGTTGTTTTACATTGCCGTAATTATAATTACGGTAGGCGTTGTTGATGGACAGGAGTTGCATTCAACTATGTTGCCGATATCCACGGCTGCCGGTAAATTTATGGGTACGTCGGGTTTTGCATTGCTTGGATTGGCTGCTGTAGCTGCCTTTGTAACTACGGCAAATGGTGGTTTACTCGCCGCGTCACGCTGCCCAATGGCTATGAGCAGGGACCAATTGCTGCCGCCACCTTTGGCCCGTGTCAACGACCGTTTTAAGACGCCTCACATCAGTATCCTGCTAACAGGCGGTTTTATGATTGCAGCGATTGTTTTTCTTGATGTTGAATCGCTGGTGAAAACTGCCTCGACCTTAATGCTGATACTTTTTATCCTTGATAATGCCAGTGTGATTGTAATGCGTGAGAGCAGGATACAAAGCTATCGACCTCAGTTTAAATCGCCTTTATACCCCTATATTCACATCTTTACTATTATTGCCTATAGCGCTCTTATTGTCGATATGGGGAAAGTTCCATTGTTAATTTCTGCCAGCTTTGTTGGTTTAAGCGCAGCGTGGTTCGGCCTGTATGTCTCAAGGCGCGTCAGCAGGGCATCAGCGGCGATGCACATCGTTGAACGAGTTACCGACAGGCAGCTCAAAACTGTTACACTTGAGAAGGAGCTGCGGGATATTTTGCTTGAGCGCGATGATATAATCGAAGATAGATTCGACCAGCTTATAAGAGACTGTGTTATCCTGGATATTCAGGGTAAAAGCACTGCCGAAAAGGTATTCCGACAGGCTGCAGGGATACTGGAAAAGAGATTGGACATTAGTGAATACGTCCTATTTGAGAAATTTCTCCATCGGGAAGCTGAAGGCGGCACAGTGGTTCAGCCGGGCTTTGCTATACCGCACGTTGTAGTCGAAGGCCAAAACAAATTTGATGTTTTGCTTATCCGGGCCTGTGACGGCATCGATTTTCCGCATGCACCTGACCCAGTAAGGATAATGTTTGTACTTGCAGGAAGTCAGGACGAGAGAAATTATCACCTGAGGGCTCTTATGGCTATAGCCCAGATTGCTCAGGAGAAAGACTTTGAAAAGCGCTGGCTCACCGCCCGAGACACCGAAGCGATAAGGAACCTCATCCTTCTATCAGCACGAAAAAGAGATGCTAAAGTATAGGGTGTGCACCCGGTTATGGCTCGGCCTTCCCAGCTACGGCACGCTCCGCCGTGACGAGCGCCGAGGCGAGCTGCATAGTATAATCTTAAAAATACAATGGGGCCTATACCGAGCTAATCGGTATAGGCCCCGAATCGATTCAAAACCATTAGTTAACTAATAACTTCGACAAGAATCAACGTTTCTTACGCAGCAGAGTTTACGCTCCGTAGCCGCGCTTGCGGCGAAGGAGTGCCAATCCACCAAGACCAAGCAGACAAATCGTAGCCGGCTCAGGAATTGGCGCGATTGTAAGGATCACTTCAAGGCCAGCATCGCCACCCGGTGTTTGCGCAAATGGGCCGTAACCGGGTGTCCGAGTACCCCACCCTTGGTCGTCAAATACAAGGGCAGGAACATTATCGTCACCGTAGTTCATCCAGGTATCTGCAAACCAGATTCTATAAGGAACGCCAGCTTGAGCGTCCAGGTCACCTGCAATGTTGTTATCTGCATTAGTGTCCACATAAACGTCTGCTGTGAAGCTGAACGTCCCAAGATCTGCTCCACCCGGCCGGATATACAAGTCGGGGTCTGTTGTCCACCAGACTGCTACCCATCCCTTGCCAAATCCCGTATCCCACTCATTCTCGACTATTTCTACATTCCAGCCTGATTCTGCGGTGGCGTACATTGGCTGGGCAGGGTCTGCCAGAAGAATTTCGCCCCAACTCCTTGCGCCTGGGTCTCCATGAAGCCAAGTGCTGAACGAACCCAACCCCTCGTTTGTCTGGAGGCTATCGCGCCAGTTCAAATAGGTGTTTCCGCTTCCCGGTTGTGTGGTCCCAGTGCACAAATGGTCTGAAAATGTCTGATACCATGTTCCGGCCCAAACTTCGTGCACACGCCGGGCGTTTTCCTGTGTGGCATTCAACCCGCTGAAGTCCGTGTTGTAAAGATCTATCAGATCATTAGCTGTGAACTCAAAAGTCAGGTACTCAGCTTCAACTGTGTGTGTACTGGCCAATATCATTCCTACCATTGCACAAATTGTTAATAATTTCTTCATCATTTGGTTCCTCCAAAACCATTTCATAATCTTAGCGCATACATACTTACTCCATAGCGCTTGTACTACTATGAGCAGAAAGACATGTGGAACTTCCGTGTAATCCTCCAGACTCACCCATCCTT
>CAZOQJ010000058.1:0-13909 GCA_964581905.1 uncultured Pirellulales bacterium | reverse complement strand
ACATCAATCTCCGCGACCCCCAAAACACCGTCCATCTACCCGTTGACAAATATTAGGGTTGTTAGCCCCTCGCACCGCAAGGGGTTTGCTTGTCCTGTCTATGGTTCGGACTTTTTATATTTACCCCGTTAGAAAATTTTGACTTTCTAACGGGGTTTACTCCGTAGCTTCGCTCCTGCGTACTTGTACGCCTGTGGCGTAATACTTGTATGTTTCCTCCCTGTGGTGAGCTTGCCTGTACTGAGCTTTGTCGAAGTGTCGAAGGAATCCGCAGTTAACTTTGCTATGAACTACGAACAATGAACAACGAACTCTTTACACGTTCAATGCCGTAGCCAAATCCACGTAGCGGTATGGAATTTTGAATTGCTCGCAAATCATTTTGAACTTTTTAAGGGCCGATTCACTCAATTCGCTCTGGAAATTTCTGTTACCCTTGCAGTAAAAGATTCTACAGCCGGCAAAACGATACTTATAAACGCTGCATTTGCCGTCAATATTATATGGGCACCTGCTTGTCGGCATCGGCTTTAAGCTTTTAACACCCAACTTTGCAGCTAAATATATCACCTCCGGCGGCGTAACAAACAGGCGATGGTCAAACCCCTGCTCAGAGTCAGGGTCAGGCCCTTCAAAGTTACAGCATCGCCCACAAGCATCACATTTACCAGTTATGTTGCTGTTATTATTTATCTGCAAATCCAGCCAATCGTATACTTCCGCTACCTTTTGCAAAAGTTGGCTGTTACTTTCTGCTTTGTTCATTTGAATTTTAGTTATTTGATATTGTTTCGAATTTCGTACTTCAGACTTCGTACTTATTCCTTATGACTTTGTGCCTTTTTGTGCCTATTTTTTATTCTTTCTGATTTTTTCAATTTCCTCGAAGCTATAGAGCCTGCCGCGCTTTATGCCGGGGCACTTTTTAGCTGTCTCGTTCCAGGTGTCGGGGTTTTTCAAGTTGCTCGGCCAGAAAGGCCAGGTCCTGCACTGGTTCGGCCGAACAGGATAAATCACACAATTTTTTTGGCCCGCATTATTTTGCAGAAATATACAATCTCTCGTCGAGTGATGTTCAATAATCGTTGTCCGCAGGCCAACGCGTTTGAGGTACTTCTGCCGCAACTGAGCTTCTGTCATTTTTAGAAAATCTGCGATAAGTTTAACCTCCGCCCTGGTAACCCAGATATATCCCGCACTTGGCCCGGCGCAGCATCGGCCGCACTGCATACACTCAAAATGCAGTCCGCCAACATACCACGGCCTCTTCTTTTTCAGAGAACTCATTATCCTCACATGCAAACTCCCTGTTTATTGACCCACAGTAGCGCAGACTATTTAGCCCTTCAATTTATTGAGGGGGTTTTATTGTCTGATTTGCCGCCAGTTGGCCGGCTGATTGTCGATTGCGAGCATTTCAATTCGATTGATAAACCATTTTTTACTTCGCTCTTTTTGCAGTTCGAGTTTTACTCTTATTATCAGCAATTGCTTATAGTTCTGAGCGACGTAACTATCCGTTTCAAATTTAAGCAGCACGGTCAGGTCGGCTGTTGCTGTAGGCGGCGATATCTCTAATTGCATAGATAGCTTATTACTTTTTTCGACTAACGACTTCGACAGCTCTCTTTCGCAATGGGCCCTTAGTTGTCCTTTGCTATAATGAAATGAGTCCTTGTAATCCGCTGAAACAATCGCCTCGATTGCGCCGGCATTTTCTTCTTCGACTGCTTTTATACCCGTGTTAATCAAGGCGTTGATTTTCTCAAAATCGGTTTGAACAATCCAATCCAGCCCAAAAGCGCTCACAGCGATAAAGACCGGAATCAACCATTGCCACCAGCGATGTTTCCTGGGAAAAATACCGCGGAGTCTGAACATCGCATATAAAACGACAAATGCGGTAATGAACAACGTCCACGGCTGCTCAAAAAAATTGAACATTTATGCAGGCCCTATTGAAAATTGCGTAAAGTCGCCCGGTGCCAACTGCTCTATTAAGGAACGAACTTCACTAACTGTAACGGCTTTAATCGCTTCAACATCATCTTCAATAGTGCGATACTGTTTTAGATATATCCAGTTGAAACCCAGGTCAACCAGCCGGCCCATTGGAAGCTCGTTTTTAATAACCAGCGCGCTCAAAATCTTATTTTTTGCCTTTTTTAGTTCGTCTTCTGTTATGCCGCTCTCCGACAGACCATGGAAAATACCACCGACTGTATCAAGCACTTTTCGGACATTTTCACTGCTGCAGCGGATATAGCTGCAAAATGCTCCTGTGCCATCCATAGCCCCAAACTGCATTATTGCTGCCTCTGCCAACGCTTTATCAACCAGTTCCCAGTAAAATCGCGACCCTACACTATCACCGATGATAACTGCCAAAAGCGAAGCTGCAAACCTCGTGGGGTCTTGAGCGGGCACACCGCAACTCATCAAGCATATATGCTCGCGTACCAAATTCGGTTTTTCAATTCGCTGTTTCTTTTTACTTCCCCGGCAGTGTTCTAATTCTCTTACTACCGGCTGCTTTTGCCACTCGCTGCATGATGTCTCCACAATCGAGCTGATTTCGTCCCAGTCAAAATTGCCTGCACAGGCAAACACCATATTATTCGGTGCGTAACGACCGGAAAAATACTCCCGCATTTGTTCAGCGGCCATATCGCCGACGCTTTCCTCACTACCAAGCACGCTATTACCGCAGGGGTGCTCATCGAAGTGCAGTGTTCTGCACCTGTCTATAACATCAAAGTTTGGCATGTCCTTATACATCGCAATCTCTTCCTGGATTACGTTCTTTTCCATATTGAAATCTTCATCTCGAAGCGCCGGCCTCATCAGCTCTATCCACAGTTTTGTTACTTCCGGCAGGTATTCCGGCAGGACCTTGGCATAGAATATAGTATTTTCCTCACTCGTACCGGCGTTATATTCCGCTCCTGTTTTGTCGAACGCCTCATTGACTTCAAAGGCACTTAGCTTTTCGGTGCCTTTAAACAACATATGTTCCAAAAAGTGCGATACTCCGTTTATTTGTTTTGTTTCGTCTCTGGAACCGGTCTTGACGAAAAAGCCCACCGCCGTGGATTTGGCAGCTTTGTTAATCTCGCCGATTATATCTAAACCATTCGATAATGTCTTTTTCTTGAATTCCATACACTCATTTCCGATTTTCGATTGACGAATTTATATTGTAAATCTTCAATCTTAAATCGACACTTTCTTTGGTCCGATTGTTACAACTGTAAAGCCCTTGAACTTATTATTTCTCAAAAAGTCCAAAACCAAATTTGTTGTTGTTTGTTCTATTTTATTCTTAATTTCATCCAAGCTCCGCACTCTGCCTAACATATAGTAATCACTGCCGATTGCACCTGCTCTGCTGCTGGAAGACTCACTTTGAAGAATTAATGCGCTTTTTAATCCGACTTTAGCCCTGCTTATTTCTGCTTCGCTAATCCCTTCGCCAAGCCGCTCGAACTCACCGATTATTACATCGAGCGTCTCCTGGGCCTTTTCCGGAATTGTTCCTGCATAGCACATTATACCAGCCGCCTCTTTCAGGCTGTGATACCTGGCTCCGATTGCATAGCACAGGCCTCGTTTTTCCCTTACTTCCGTAAATAATCTGGCGCTCATCCCGCCGGAAAGAACCGATACCGCCACTCTTGCATTGTAGTAATCTTCGTCTGTCGGTTTTACTGTTTCGGTCATCAGCCCAATATGCACTTGTGCTCCCTCATTATCTATATGCACATATTTACTTCTCTCTCGTCCATCGTCCTTCGTCTCACTGCCCTCTGCCGATAGGCGTCCTTCGTAAGGAGTCCCTAAGGCTGTGGAGATATTTGTAGCAAACAAATCTTCTATCTGTCGACAGATAGAATCGAAATCATACTTGCCCGCTACGGCAAAAATCGTCTGTGACAGGTTGAAATTGTCCTTTACAATCTGTCCTGTTTGTTCAGCCGTTATTACTTTTAGTTCTTCGATATTTCCTGCGGTGCTGCGTCCCAAGGGAGGCGGATAAAATTGCTCTCGCAGTTTCAGCATAACCTTTTGCCGTGGCTCATCATCCAAAGCACGCACGCTATCAATTGCCAGTTGCTTCGCTAATTCAAACTGGTCTTCTTTCAAGCTGGCTCGGAGTATAATATCCGCGTACAATTCCAGCGCTTCTGTCAGGTTGCCGGCCTCCAGCGCAGCCCCAAGAGTTATATTGCTGCTACTAACCGAGCTGGCCCGATGAAGTCCTAAGCCATCGAGTGCATCCCCGAGCTCTCTGCTGTTTTTATCTCCGGCTCCCCTGAAAATCCAGTCGGTGATAACATTTGAAGCCCCGCAGCAGCCCTCTGGAATTCGGGCGGCTCCTGCAGGCAGCATAAATCCAAACGCAACCGACTCGACTCCCACCATCGGCTCACCAAGAACGACCATCCCGTTCTTTAAGATATGCTTATCTACGTTTTCAGCCATCTTTTCGTATCGTTTATACCGTATTGTGTTATCAAGAAACAAGAATTCTACTAACAAACAGAAATTCATGCAACTTCTAAATTTAAAAGCATCAATACGATGATTTTAGTATGGGGATAAAAACTGGCAATTATCAGTTGATAGTATCGGTATGTTTTTATGGCTGTTCAGGTTCTTCCCAGCCGCTGTTCGGCTGCTCCTGCACATGTTGTTCCCATCTTCTGCCGTCTTTCTCAAATTCAACTTTGTTCCTGTATATTTTAGTAACGGTCACTCCATATATCTTCTCACCCTCTTTGATGATTTGGCCGTCTATTAATACCGATGAATCCTCTGAGTTATAGATGACACCATCGACCCTTCCGAATGCAATATGCGATTTCACAGGTCTGAGGGTATTGTAAATAAAGACCCCCACAAACACTACCGTCATAGTGGCAAGCTGAACCAGCGTTAGCACCTTTATATTTCTGATTATATTCCCCCCATTTTGTGCCCTATAAGCACATCAACAGAAATATCCATCCTATTAAAGAATTACGAAACACAACGTGCAGTCTGCACATCATAGATTACCCAGTGCTTCCATCTGTTTCATTAAATTACTGTAGATATATCCTATAAGATAAGTAAGTAAAACAGTAAGTACGATAACTAAAACTGTGACGACAACTTTGGTGATTGTTTTATAACGCGGGTTGAGCCATACCATCGGAAGTGCCAATGGACCTATCAAGAGAAGTGCAATTACAATCGCAGATGTGGTAAGATACCATTTTGTCTTTGGCTGATTAGCCCTGTAGAGCGGGGCTTGCCTCACCTCATTATGCTGATTGGATTTATCAAGAAACTCACCGCAAAAACGGCACTTTACGGCTTCGTCCTGAATCTCCTCTGCACAAAATGGGCACTTCTTCATGAGTTTCCTTCGCTTTTATGCTACCGCGGCGCTTTCATCCTCATACTCATCGAATCTGACGCTTATCTTCTTGCTCACGCCTCGCGTCTGCATTGTTATCCCGAACAGCACATCTGCTATACTCATCGTCCGTTTGGCGTGGGTTATTATTACAAACTGGGATTCTTTTTGAAACTCCCTCACTAACGTATTGAAACGCTCATTATTGGCCTCATCCAGTGCCGCATCAACCTCGTCGAGAAAGCAGAATGGTGACGGCTTCGCCTTGAAAACCGCAAACAAAAGGGCAATTGCCGTCAACGACTTTTCTCCGCCGCTAAGCAAAGATATGCTCCTTGTCTCCTTCCCGGGAGGCCGGGCTATTACTTCTATTCCGGCTTCAAGGATATCCTCACTATCTTCAAGCACTATATCGGCCCTGCCTCCGCCGAATAATTTTCGGAAAATCTCCTGAAAATGTGCTCTAATTACTTCGAAAGTCTCTCTGAATTTCTCTCTACTTTGTTTGTTAAGACGGTTTATCAATTGTTGAAGTTGTGCTTTGCTGCTATTTAGGTCCTGGACCTGGCTGCTCAAAAAGCTATGTCTTTGCTCAAGCCCCTCCTGCTCATCTATCGCATCCAGATTCACGTTGCCGAGACGCTCAATCTTACCTCGCAGTTCTGCTATCTCGTCCCTTACCTTATCCCAGTCAACTACCTCGTCTTTGTAATTTTCATACGCCTGCTGTAAATCAATCTGCAATTCATCCTGCACTCTTTCGACTAAATCTTGTTGCTTTATCTCGAATTGGCCCAATTCTATTTTAAGCTCACCCATTGTGGCTTCCGTCCGGCTTTTCTCAGCACGCTTAAGCCGAATAACCTCTTCTATTTGTTTCTGTTCTTCGAGCAGCTTCTCAATTTCTTTTTGCAGTCCGCAGGAGGCGGATTGCTCTTTCTCTTTTTCGACATAAAGCTCTGACACCGCTGCCTCGCAGCCAAGAATATCACTCTGTGCTTGTTCTAATTGCTTGCTGCAGCTTTGTATTTCTTCCTGCGATGACCGGCTGGCTGTCTGATTCTCCCGAATCTGGTTTTGCAGACTCAATATTGCCTTTTCGGCTGCCTGTCGATGCTCTGTCATTTGTCCAAGAGCGACCCTCAAATCGGCAAGTTTGTTTTGCAGCGCCTGCTGTTGCTCTTTTCGCTCAGCATATTTCGCCTCAAGTTCTTTTATCCGCGCTGTTCGCTGGTCATTTACCGCTTCCAGTTCCTGTAGTTTCTGTTCCGAATCGTATCCTTTTCGAACCGATTGAGCTATCTGCTCGAGAAGCTCATCGATTTCACCGGCTATCAATGGCTGTTCCTGGCTCAGCCGTTTTATATCTTGTTCGTAAACAGCCAGCTCCGAGCTTACCTGCATCTTTTGCGTATTGGCTTCGTAAATAGATGTCCGCAGGTCCCTACACAATTTAGCAGAGTGTGCCTTCACCGCAGTCTTTGTCTCAATTTGCCCTTCGAGCTCGGAGATTTCAGATTGTACTTTGGCGATGCTTTGTTGCAGCTGACGCAATTGGCTTTTGCGTGATATCAGGCCCGTTGTTTTACCGATAGGCCCAAGTTTTATCACTCCATCAGCGTCTAAGTATTCACCTTCTAATGTAACAAATCTGTACTCATCTCCTGTTTTCTCAGCGAGTTGGGCCGCCGCTTCGAGTGACTCGACAATCAGCGTTTTGCCGAGCAGCTGCCACGCCAATGGTGCACATTTGTCATCGGTTTTTACAAACTCAGCAACCCTGCCTTTAATATCAGGCAGCTGCGAAAAATCTTTTGTATCTGAAAAAGGCCTTATCTTATCAAGACATATAAAATCCACTCTGCCATCGAGTTTTTCTACCGTTTGCTTATCAGCCAGCAGTTTGCTTACGCTGTTTATTACCAAAGCGTCTGTTTTACCCTCAAGGGCCGCTTCCACCGCACTTGCATATTCGACATCGGCAGCAATAATATCCGCCAGCACCCCCTCGACATAATTCAGCTTATCATTTCCAGCCGCTCCGACGTTAGGCGTCCTGTGGAGTTCTCGCAAAATATTTTGAACCGCATTATTAAGACCCTCGTACCTTTTCTCCATATCCGTTAATATTGCCAGCTCGCTGTTCAGAGCGCTACGCAGCTCTTTACCCTGCGCCAGTTGCTTATTGTCTGTTTCAAGCTCGTTGTCAATTGCTTCTGTTTCTTTGCGTTTATCTTCTAAGCTTTGCTGTAGCTCTTTCAGTACACTTTCGATATCTTCCAGGCGGGCCTTGTGTTGTGCTTTTTCGGTAAGGACTTTTTCCAGTTCTGATTTTGCAGTCTCCGCCCGCCTGCAGAGCCGTTCTTTTTGACTTGATAAATTGTCGCGATAAACTGAAGTGCTCTGGATTTCGTTATGAAGTTGCGCAGTTCTCCTGACTACATCGATGATACCCGATTTCTCATCTTCCAAATCCGCCCCCAGCGAGACACATTCTGCGTTTATTTGCTGCAAGGTTTTCTGGACTTGCTCTGCTTCACGGCCTTTCTCATCCAGCGTCTTTACACAGCTCTCCAGCTCATCTTCATATTGTGATAAATTCTCATTAAAGAGTTTTTCCTGCTCCTGCAGTTTGCTGACCCTCTGGCCGGTGTTTTCCATCATTTGCCGCAGTTCTGTAATCCTCGCTCGCAGAAACTCAATTCGTTGAAGATGCTGCTCGATTTTGCTCTGAACCGCAATAAGGTTGTTTCCTGCGATGTTTAGCTTGTTCTCCGCCTCGATTATATTCTCTCCCAGCTCGCTCTGTAGCGTCTCATTTCTTGTAAGCTCGGTTGTCAGAAGTTCAAGCTGTTGCTCTACCTGTCCAATACTGGCCTTTTTCTCCTTCAACTGCGTAATTATCTTATCGAATTCAGCCAGCCAGTATCTGACCTGCAGGTCCTTAAGTCTTTGGGTGTGTTGCAGGTAATTTTTCGCCTTACCTGCCTGAAGTTTGACACTTCGCAGTCTCTTGGCCACCTCGCCCAGAATATCTGCAAGTCGAAGCAGATTTTGTTCTGTTCTTTCCAGCTTACGGAGCGTCTCTTTTTTGTGTGCTTTATATTTGCTTATGCCGG
Source organism: uncultured Pirellulales bacterium (assembly GCA_964581905.1). Lineage (GTDB taxonomy): Bacteria > Planctomycetota > Phycisphaerae > Sedimentisphaerales > Anaerobacaceae > CAZBWE01. Next base: position 5,389 of record CAZOQJ010000058.1, on the reverse strand, counting down.
CCGCCTCCTCGAAAACAAACCTTCTATCTGCCTTTGACGCACTTACCAGCCGTTCAATCTGTCCCTGTTCGAGTATCGAATAGGCCCTGGTGCCTACGCCGGTGTCCATAAATAATTCCCGGATATCTTTCAGTCGGCAGATTTTATTGTTTATCCGGTATTCGCTTTCTCCGCTTTTATAAATCCGACGTGTTATTTGTACTTCATCGGTATCAATTACCAGTTGTCTGCTGCCCCGTTTTGCGTCGGGAGACGCAGGGACATGTTTGCTGCCGCCTGTCCTGAGCGAATCTGTCCCGAGCGTAGTCGAGGGAGTCGAAGGGTTTCCGTTGTAATTGGAGATAAACAAACTCACCTCCGCCGTCCCCTGCGGTTTTCTGCCGCTGCTGCCGCCGAATATCACATCGGCCATCTGGTCGCTGCGAAGACTCTTGACGCTTTGCTCGCCGAGGACCCATTTTACCGCATCGACGACATTGCTCTTACCACAGCCGTTCGGCCCCACAATAGCCGTTATTGGTGTATTGAAAGTAAATTCTGTTTTATCTGCGAAGCTTTTGAAGCCATCAAGTATAATCTTCTCAAGTCTCATCTTTTTGTCCTGCTTTCGATATTTGACTATTGTTTTTACAAAAGTTGCGCACTTTCAGCTCGATACGCACTATTGTTATCGGCCGAAGGTATGTTTTCTCTTGATTATTAGTTGAATTTTGGTAGGGGGCCTGCTCGAAACTCTGCTCTCACGACACCTTTGTCACACATCTGCTTCAAAAGTGCGATTGCTTTGGCGTATGAAACGCCTAAGCCGCCATGACCTTGCTCACCTTCTTCTGGTGGCTCTTCACAAAGTACTTGAATAATATCGCCGACTTCAAAAGAGCTCCTCAAAGGACCTATCACCACAGGCCGTGCGGGATGTTTACGCATCACAGAGACATATTTTTCGCCTCGCCGGGAAGCTATTGCTATATTGCCATCGCCGGACCGTACTAAAAAGCTGTTACTGCAATATATTGGCGCACCAAATAACACAATCCTTGGCTGACCACTGCGAAAAACGTATATCCCTTTGTATCCAGCTTGCGGAACTTTTTCCAGGTAAAAATTACCTCCAATGGGCTCTCGTGTTACAGCAACATCATCCAACCTCCGCAATTGCTCGTATGCAGCCAGCTTGATATCAAAATTCGCATCAAGCAGCAACCGTCGTAAAATGGCGACCGCATCCTTTCGCCTTGTGCCTGTGGATAGCGCCTTTATCGCCTCGACCCGATGAGCAGAGCCAATATTCATTGCTGTTTTTACAAGAATCTGCAAACCGCGGTCATCGCCCATATTGAGCATACATCGAGCTGCCCGCAGCTGAACCTCCTCATCGGATGAATTCAGCAAAGTAGCCAGCTTGCCCGCGCTTTGGTTGCCTATAGCTTCAAGAGCAATTTCGCTTGCCTCTTTGTCACCTGAAACGGCAAGCTCTCGAACAAACGTCTTTATTCTCTCTTCGGTAATCTCCGGTGTCTGGCCGAGATATGTCGCCTTTATTATCGAGGCGAATTTTTGTTTTTGTGCTTTATATTTAGCCGGCGCTGACAGTTCAATTCGTCTGGGTGAAACCGCCACGGCACCGGCCTCGTTATAAAGCTCATTTAAACGGTTACGGATTTGGCTTATCATTAAATAGTCATTATCGCCGAGTGTCACGCTTACTTTATACTCATCAAGGACCGTTCCACCAGCAGGGACATATCCGTTCTTTTTATTTGCATTAGCACCATCTATTGTATCTATAAAGACCTGCCCTTTTGCCGTGGCCAAAGTTCTTGATATTATAGCGAACTCTACCCTTGCCATCAGCTCGGTGCCGTACAGCCAGCCGTCTTGCAAAGAAGTTGTTTGCGTACCCGACAGGGCAGTCACCTTTACATCGAAGGTTTGATGTTTCAAACCTGTCGTTGGCATTATCCCGTCCACGCGCACCACCGCGGTATTATGGCTGTTAATAAATTCATCAACATTTATTTTCTGTCCGGGAACTTGTGTCAGGATATATCGTCTAAGATACGCTCTTATCTGTGGTGGACACTCTGCCGAACCTGTACCATTTAGCCCGCTTACCAGCCCGTATCCTCTAACCGGGATGAATTCAGGCAGGTACACCTCGGCTACTGACCCAATCGTCTGGCCTAAATCTATAGCTGCTGCAAGCTGTTTTCTGCCTTTCTTTCTCAATTTGTATTTTTCACAGCCCAATACAGAACAAACGATAAGCAGCGATGTTATCAGATAAAGAATTTTTCGATTGTTCTCACTCATATAACCTGATACCCTGTTCTTCTAATATCCTTTTACCTGTTTCCCTGATATTCTGATAACCCTATCTACGATTCACTAATTCTCTATTCTTTCACCCTTTCCGTCAAGTCTAATCGACTTATGATTTTCACTCTCCTGCTATTTGGCAGATAATCGTTCTTGTTCTCGCCCGGGTATCGAAATCCACTAAGATTATTTGCTGCCAGGTTCCGAGCGTAAGCTGACCGTCAACTATTGGCACGCTCAGCGATGGTCCTAAAAGCGAAGCTCGAACATGGGCATGGCCGTTATCGTCGTGCCAGGTCTCTTCGTGCTCATATCTTGCATTTTTGGGAGCTATTTTCTCAAACGCCGCTTTTATATCGTAATTGACTAATCCCGGCTCATACTCGGTCGTCGTAATTCCAGCCGTCGAGCCGATGTTGAAAAGCGTAACGGTGCTGGCCTTTATTTTTGATTGCGCAGCTGCTTCGATTGTCTGCTCTGTGATATTAGCGACATCGCAGTTGCCTTTTGTCTTGACCTTTATCTTTTCCGTCTTAACCATAAAGAGAAATCGTTTTCTCAGATTGACTGTGTCTACATTACTTATCTAATCCCTGCAGGGACGGGTCAGCTTCTGTTGCCTCGCCTTGCCATGTATAACGAAAGAAGTTCTTGTTATCCGTTGTGATAATTAGCTCACCATCGACCATATAATCGACGTCTATCCATCCCCTCGCGTATGCCTCGCCCACAAGGTTGCGCACCTTACCGCTTTTGCTGTTGGTCTCTAACATCGCAAAATGACCTTTGGTTATAAAGAAAAGCTTTGTCGGGTCCTCGCCTTCTTCATCTTTTTTAAAAACCGGCTCGGGGTCGACAAGGCCTTCAAATGTACAGTTAAACACCTGAAAGTCTACATATTGGTCGATATAAAATGCGCCTTTCCACTCGCCTTGAACCGTCCCATCAGCAAGTATAATCACATATATTTGCCCTCGTTTTTCGCCATCCTGCATGCATTCGGCCACAACTTCCAACGGCTTTGTTAATTGTGGCTGACATTCTGCAGGGCTTCCTATTTCATTTCTGTGTATTCTGCCCTGCATATTGTGCCACTGTCGCCAGGGCGGCTCGATATCCGATTCACCGCCGCCTACTTCGTATGTCGGCCCATACATAGACCTTAGATAGAGAATCATACCGATAAACACTGTAATCAGCAGCCCCAGCAGTAACGCATACCCACCGCGTTTATTTGATGTCTTTTTGGAAAAACATAAAGTTTTCATGTTTTTTCCTCCCTATCTTATTCAGAAAACATTCATACTAAGCTTGTCGAACCCATTATAAACATCAGCTCGCCGATATGCAAGTAGTCAAAATCATCCCTATTTTAGCCGATTTTATCTCAAAAAATATTTCAGATGGTTGCTATTCTAAAAAAAATTTGGCAGTATAGAGAAATCGAAAATCGGTAATCGAAACTTGTCCTGAGCAAAGCCGAAGGAATCGCAAATTCCCTTTCCCGTTCTCCGTCATCACTTAGGCAGGTGTTTTCTTCAATACTACGAGTTTCCTGTCAATAAAGAAATCGAGCACAAGAAGAAGGACGGCTGCCGAGACAAATACAGCAGGGCTCCAATAGATGTCGAATTTCCACAGGATGATAAGAATACCTATTGAGACACCGATGATGTATGAGGAGAATCTGCTAAGACCGGGCTTGTGCACTTTTAGTTTCGCATGGCAGCCGGGGCAGTCTAAGTGAAACCATGGACCGGCAATCCAGGCCTTGACGAAAGGTATTGTATTGTTACCACATTCCGGGCACTTCATATCTTTTCTCCATCGACACCATAATAATCTATGTGGCCGAGCTATACAATATTTATCCGCCACTCATTTGGCGGACGATTTCCACCAGTGATTTTACGCTTTTAGCCCCTTGTTCGTTAAGCCCCCAGACCTGTCCTGAGCGTAGTCGAAGGATTTATGCTGGGGGTTCTATTTAGCCCCGAAGCCTGCTTCGGGGTTTATTTATCCCCGCCGTAGTTTTAACGAAGGCGGAAGCTCTGCCGTTTAGAGCGAAGCGGGGAGCGAAGTCGAGGAATCTAATTTTGATTTTTGCATTGTAACTTTGCTTTTTTACTTGTGATTTTTTACTTCTTTTGTTATTTTGTACCTTGATAATTATATACACCTGTGATGCAGTTTTTCGTGTGGACAAGGAGTATCTGCGAAAACATTGGGAAATTCTGGAGGCCTATAGTATGTGTGAGTTTTGCTTGAAGCATGGCGAGGGCAAGAAGTGGTATTTGCAGGCAAATAACTACTCTGAAGACCTGCTGAGTGATGTTCGCAGGCGAGAGTATATCGAGGCCTTTTTCACAAAAACCGAAGAAACCAAGAGACGTATACAGCGTTTGGACCAGCTTGCAAAGGCGCCTGCCATCATAAGGACCGTCACCAGACGGATTATCACCGGAAGGATGAAGAAAGACCATTTTGGCCAGGTCGTACCCATCGAGGATATCGAGCGCATCTTCGGCTTTGTAAACTCCATTGTCCGTGTCGCCTGCTTTTGCCGCTACATCACTCTCGGCACGGAAAAACGTTACTGTTACGGCCTCAGTCTCGCCCCCGATGGTGGAGAACTCGGCCGAATCACTCGCGGCCTCGACAATAGCTTTCTCAACGGGCCGGATACCTCCGGCTTCGAATCGCTCACAAAAGAACAGGCAATCGCTGATTTCCGAAACCACGAAAAGGAAGGACTCTGCCACACCGTATGGACCTTCCGCACTCCATTCATCGCCGGAATATGCAACTGCGACCAGGCTGACTGCCTCGCGATGCGCTGCACCGTAAAACACCAAATCCCCATTATGTTCCGGGCCGAGTATATTGCTGCCGTTGACCCCGACCTCTGCAACGGTTGCCGACAATGCATGCGTCTCTGCCAGTTCGGCGCCATAACCTACAGCGCTGCAAACAATAAGATTGTCATCGACCAGACCCGATGCTATGGCTGTGGCATCTGCCGCTCTGTTTGCCAAAAGGACGCTATCCGTCTTGAGGAACGCCGCACCGT
>CAZOQJ010000057.1:0-14156 GCA_964581905.1 uncultured Pirellulales bacterium | reverse complement strand
TTGTGCTTGTACTCGAGGCGGTTGTCGTTGTGCTTGTCGTGGCAGCGGTTGTTGTTGTGCTTGTCGTGGCAGCGGTTGTTGTTGTGCTGCCGCACTGGCTACCGACGCAGCCGCCTTCACAACTACTCGGACATACGCAGCTTCGCCTGCATCCACCATCGTACCAGCCCCAGCCGCTGCAACTTTCACAACAAATAGGGACGTTTGAGCCATACCAGTCACACGTACCGCAGTCGCAGCCGCCGCCGCTTGTGGTTGTTGTGCTCGTGGTGGCGCTGGTTGTGGTTGTGCTTGTCGTGGCAGCAGTTGTGGTTGTGCTTGTCGTAGCCGCAGTGGTTGTTGTGCTTGTTGTGCCGCCGGTAGCGTAAGAGACGGAATAGCTATTCATTGAAAACGTGGCGTTTGAGCAACCGGTAAGCTCAAAGCCGCATTGAACAGTTTCAATATTACCACCGGTGCTGCACCAGCCTTGGCTTACGCAATAGTCAAGGATAGATTTGATATTGAAGGTCCCGCCGCTCATCTGGCTTTGTACCATAAACCCAGGATAGCCGTTTTTATAGACGTCATAGGTCCTGCCGCCTATCGATTCTGTTGACACATAAGAGCCCCAAACGCCAACAGCACCGACCCACTTAAGCCATATCATGATCTCCTGTGGCGCCCAGATATCGTAGGCAAGGCAGAAGTCACCATTGCTGGGACTACTGGTGCTCACGGAGCTTGAGCAGCTGCTCAATTGGCCTATCGAGGTGCCGTTGATGTCTGTACGCCCGCTGTTCGGATACGACTTAACGCCGTTACCAGGATGGGTGGCGGTACAAGACCACTGAGTGCAGGACTGGGCCGTTATACACTGACTCCAGCCTCCTTGCGGGTTCCAAACAGCGTTGTAAACACAATAGCCGCCGCTACAGTAACTGGCCCACTGGTCGCAAGAATCAAGCACCGCTCCCTGTGCAGTTTGACTCACAGCAAGTAGCATCATGGCTACAATTAAATAAGTTAAATGCTTCATTTTACTTCTCCTTTTTCTGATTTACGCCAACTTTACTTATCTGTTAATTACTTTTGTTTCTCCCCGTTACACCTCCTTTTCTACCCCCTAAAGCTGCCTGCCCCCGATATATTCGGGGGCCTGTAAAACAACTGTGGCTCGCCGACAAAAGTTCTGCCTGTCGCGACGAGTCGCAGACACGGCGGGATGGATTACGCAAAATAGGCAGGACTTCGGCATAAAGCCACAACGATTTATAAAAGCTCCGAACCCAAAAGAGTATCGGAAGGTTAAACAAAAAGGCAGAAAGGTTCATAAAGGAGACTGACTTGCTGCAGTTCACATAACACCTGCAGCATACTCCCCTGCAAATTTGACAAAACAACCTCGCAAAAATAAACCATTCCATACCCACAATCCTCTGCAGGGTCTATTTTAAGAATATCTTATTTCCCTGGAATAGTTTTTTACGATGTTACCCCCCCTAACATTCATACAATCTGTCTCATTAGCAAAGGTTCCCGCAAAAACCCCCTAACACGCTACCCTATTAGATGCAGGTCTCCGCTAAACTATTTTCCTATCACCCATGAACCTACTACAAATATGACAAATATCAACTAAAAAATCCCTCCAAAAACAAAATGTTTACTGTTTTCTCACAACCCCTTTGTCCACTGTTAGTTATAAGTTCCACCAACGAATTTTTTTGCCGTTTCTCCACAATTTTTCTTTAAGAACCCCCTCTGGTTCGAAAGATTATGGATGTTATTTGTCCTTATATTTTTTCCTTTCGGCCTCACCGATGTTATGCATTACCGGCTTGGCATAGTAGATGTCCTTGTAAAGCTGTGGGCAGCTATTGAACCCTGCTACCGGGGCCTGACTCTAAAAAGCTCCAACCCAAAATACAATATAAAAATATCGAAGTAGATAATGTCTTTCAAAAGGTCTGCGAGCAAACCGAGCAAAAAACACTGTACTCCAATAATAAGGTAGCTCGCACGAGGTTAAGACCTCGCCACGATATAGCATCAACAAAAAAGTCAAACCGAATTGCAAAACACTTAGTAGAGATTATCCTGGAAATATTGGTTTAAGTTACACTTCAACGACCTTTGTAGAGTTCTTGTATCGGGGCATGTTTAATAGTAACATGATTATATGAGCAAAGCATATCAAATGTCCAGAAACAAAGCTCAAAAGGACGTCGGCCGCTCAGCACAAACGGAGCGGTCAGCTTCTAAAATTGGATTGCTGGCAGGTTTGCTTATCGTTGTTTGCGCTGCAGTTCTTGTGGCGCATTGGCCGGCATTGTCAGCCCAGACAATGTTTCTTGATGACGGCCAATATCTCACCAAGAATCTATTGGTGCAAAATCCCAGTTGGGCATCGGCTCGTCGCTTCCTAAGTGAGGTCTTGGAACCGTCAACTGTCCAGGGATACTATCAGCCATTGACGATGATATCGCTAATGGCTGATTACGCCCTGGGCGGCAGAGTAGATAACCTGCGTCCGTTTCGTAGTACCAGTCTTGCTTTGCACATAACGAATACTGCCCTGGTGATTGTGCTGCTTTACCTGTTGTTTGGCCGGGCATGGATAGCCGCAGGGGTGGGTTTGCTCTTCGGGCTTCATCCTATGACGGTGGAGACCATTCCCTGGTTGGGTGAACGTAAGACGCTATTGTCGGCGTTCTTTGCGCTGTGGTGCCTGATTCTCTATGTACGTTTCACCCGCAACGGTGGTTGGAAGCTTTATATCGGCTGCATGGTGATGTATGTACTTTCGTTGATGTCCAAACCGACCAGCACGCCGCTGCCGGTGCTGATGTTACTGATGGACTTTTGGCCGCTGAAGCGGTTGAGATGGCGAACCGTTCTGGAAAAGCTGCCCTTTTTTATGATGGGGGGTATCTCTGCAGTCATAACTTATATCTCGCAAAGCCGCACCGCTGCCGTGATAACACCGGCCGAGCATGGCCTGCAGCATATTGTACTGGTCCTTTGTCATAACATCATCTTCTATCTTTACAAGATAGTCTGGCCGGCCAATCTGTCATCATATTACGGATATCCGCAGCCGCTGGGATTATCAAATTCAATGGTGCTGGCCGGTGTAATTGGTACCTGTGTACTAATTCCTTTATTGGTGATTTCGTTGCGCTGGACACGGGTGATACTAACGGGTTGGCTGTTTTTCTTTATAGCGATTTTTCCCGCTATGGGCGTAGTCGGATTCACCATTTCGATTGCTTCGGATAGATTTGTTTATTTACCTTCGGTAGGTCTGCTGATGATACTGGTGTCATTTATAATCTGGTTTTGTGGCACGCACATTCCTGCTTTCAAAAGAAAGCAGGAGGGCAAATCTGTGATACGGTGCATCGTGGTGGCAATGCTCGTGCTGATATTAGCCGGTGCCGAGGCAGTTGCCACGCGACGATACCTCGTGCACTGGCGCGATACGGTGAGTCTTACTAAATATATGTTGACCCTGACGCCGGATGCGGCGCCGGTGCACTACGGGCTTGCCTGCGTGCTTCAAAAACAGGGTAAGTTTAACGAGGCGATTAGCCACTATCAAAAAGCACTGCGGGGCAATCCCAACAATGTCGAGGCGCACAACAATCTCGGCGTTATTCTGTTAGCGCAAGGTAAACTTGACAAGGCAGCCGGCCACTTTCGTCAAGCCCTACAGTTCAAGCCCGACTTTGCCGAAGCATACAACAACCTGGCGTGGATTCTGACTGCGTATCCGGATTCAGAGCTACATAATCCACCTCAGGCAATTGAGCTTGCTGAACGTGCAGCTGAATTGACAAGGTATCAAGATGCGGGTGTCCTTGACACGTTGGCAGCAGTCTACGCGGCAGCAGGCCAATTTAACAGGGCTGTAACGACCGCTCAAACAGCGATTGCGTTGGCTTCTGCCACTAAAAATAACGCCCTGGCCAATCAGCTCAATGAGCGACTGCAACTTTACAGGCAGGCAAAACCTTATCGAGAACCTACGCAACCGGCCCCCATGCCCCCTGCCGAAGCTGGCCCATAACAACTGACACAGACAGCTCTCCAACTATAGTGACCAGCCGGTACGATATGGTGGGTCAACCAAGCTATTCGCCTGCTCATTATTGGTGACCCGCATGGCTTTGGCATCCCATTCGAGCACCCGCCTTGTGCGCAGCGCCAGCGCCCCAAGTAAAGCCACCTCGGTCATCTCACATCCGAATTCGACCGGACAGATAGTACGTTCGCCCTTCTTACAAGCCTGCGTCCATTCACTGTAATGGTCTTTTCGCTCGCATCGGAGCAGGGTCTTCGACGGCTGTTTGAAGTCCCTGAACTTTTCCTCCGGCAGCAACAAGCCACCGTCGAGACCTCGCAACGACTTGCTGCCATCTTTGTTGCGGCGGCGATGGCCAAACGGATTGCCGCCGTAATAACCCGCTATCAGCTTGCCATTCTCACCCACGAAGAGAATACCGCTGCTTGGCATCCGCAAGCGGTGGTCAAGCTCAGCCGGCCGATGTGGCTTCATCCCTCCATCATACCAGTGCATTGTTAACGGCGGCAGCTTGCCTCTGGCAGGATACTCCCACGTAATCACATTAGCGCCGGATTGACACTCCGGTGTTGAAACGAAATCAAAAAAACCTTTATGCCGAGTAGAACCATATCCATAGATAGTTGTCGGCGCACCAAGCTGCAGTTCCTTAAAGTACATGTGAAACGTGTGGCAGGCCATATCGCCCACTGTACCCGAGCCGAAATCCCACCATGGTCGCCAGTTTTCGGGATGATAGGCCGAATGATACGGCCGGTATGGTGCCGGGCCAATCCATATATCCCAGTCCATCCCAGGCGGCGGTGTCTGAGTTTCCGTCGGCCTCACTAACGAACACGGATAAGCCGGATGATTACACCAGATGTGCACTTCCCGCACCGGCCCGATGACTCCGGAATTCAACAATTCCGTAGTGTTCTGAGCATGGTCAGTGCCGGATGTCTGGACACTCGATTTGGTAACGAGTTTTTTATTCTTGAGAACGGCTTGCTTTACCTTTCTGGCCTCACCGATGTTGTGCGTTATCGGCTTGGCGCAGTAGATGTGCTTTCCAAGCTGCAAAGCAGACATCATAATAACCGTGTGAGTATGGTCCGGCGTCGCGATGATAAGTGCATCAAAGTTATTTGCCTCTTTATCGAACATCTTACGAAAATCGTGGTATCGCCTCGCATTTGGATACTTCTTGAACTCACCCCTACTGTTAACAAGATTATGGTCGAGGTCGCACAAGGCCACTATCCGTTCGTTCCTGCATCCATTAAGGTAGTTTCGGCCCATTCCTCCCACGCCTACGCAGGCAATAGTAAGAGTATCGCTCGGTGCCTGGTATCCGGTGCCTCCCAGAACACTGCGTGGGACGACCAGTGGTATAGCAAGCCCGGCAGCGAGGAAATTTCGGCGGGAGATTCCCCGGCCGGTACTACCGGTCGGGTTTGAAGATTTTTTAGAGTTTGTAGTTTTTTCTGGTGTCATTTGAACTATATCCTCATTTCTGGGAAAATGGCCGCAGCGGCCGAACGTAAATGTTCCGGTACGCTACCGGCCCATGGTCGCCCTGCAACATTATAGGATTCGTTGCGGCTTCCGGAATATTCATGCAGGCGCGGGTCGGCTCTTTTCTCTCAACATTCTCGTGAATCAATATGCCATTGTGGAGCACCCGGAGAAACTTGGCATTGGAGACTTTTTTGCCTTTATCATCAAAGCGAGGCGCCTGAAACCAGATATGGAACGATTGCCACTGTCCCACAGGATGCTCAGCACGCACACGGGGAGCCACGCCGCCGACATAACGCTTGCCAACCCGGCGTTCGTAATCGTAAATGGTTCCACAAGTATCTGTTACTCGAGCCTTTTCTCTGCCGAAACTGTCATATATCTGAATCTCATACAGCCCATGCAGATACACACCGGAGTTGGACATCCTCGGAATCATAAACTCTATATACAATTCTACATCACCGAACTTTTCCGTTGTGAAGATATCCGAAGGGGTTGGTTTAAAATCGGTTATGGTGTTGATAATGCGGTCACCGGGGCCGGGTCGACCTTTTAACTGGCGTGGATTATCATGACCACCCCAAAATACTCCTGATGTGGTATCCCATCCACCTCTTTCAGGATTTCGATACTCCCAGCCGTCAAGATTTTTTCCGTTTAGTAGAGGCTTCCAGCCGTCTTCCAGCAAATACGGCGGGTCGCCGTGAGCATTGCCGTCATTCACCGGTGGAAGGTCAGCCGCAGTTGTTATTGAAACGAAAACCATAAAAAAGGCAAAGCTGATGATAATAACTGAATATCTCATGTGTCTGCTCCTATGTTAAAAGTCTCCTTATAATTATCATAAGACAGTCGTTTAATACAAATAGAGAGCGGCATATATAAGGCTTTTATCCCAAACTTCCATTTAGTCCTTAGTAGCCGTCCCTTAATTAAGAAAAATAGATAATAAAATACTTTACCAATAAATCACAAAATATTTTTAACATTAATGGTTCGCTTCAGGCGGATGTCCGCGGAAGAACCGCCCACCCGGAGCTCGACCTTCCCTGCCTCCACAACGAAGGCGTGCCTGTCCACGTCCCAGTAAGCCAGGGAACTCGCCTGCAATGGTATCTCAATGGTCTTACGCTCGCCGGGCTGGAGGGTAATCCGCCGGAATCCCCTCAATTCCTGCAAAGGACGTTCCACCTTGGACTTGAGGTGCCTGACGTAAAGTTGAACGACCTCGTCACCGGCCAGCTTGCCTTTGTTTGTCACGTCCACACTGACAATGATAGAGCCATTGCCCGGCAGGGTACGGGCGCTGGTCCTTAGTTTTGAATACCTGAACTTTGTGTAACTCAGGCCGTAGCCGAACGGGTAGAGCGGCTTGTCCTTGAAGTACATATACGTCCGGCCGTGGCGGATGTCATAGTCCAGCATCGGCGGCAATTGGTCGAGCGACTTCGGCCACGTCTGTACCAGACGGCCCGCCGGGTTGTAGTCACCGAACAGCACGTCAGCCAGTGCATGGCCGTGCTCCTGACTGTTGTGTGTCATGTGCAGGATGGCAGACACATGCTTCTGGGTCCAGTTGATGGCATACGGAAAACTGGAGAGCAGCACCACAACGGTCTTGTGATTGGCTATGTACACCTGTTTGATTAATTCCTCGTCCTCCAGCGTGATGGATTTGCGGTCCACCGACTCCCGGCCTTCGCTGGGCACGGAGACCTTTGCCCATTCGCCGTCTGGAACACCAATAGGATTGTTGCCCACGCAAACGATGGCTACATCTGCCAAACGCGCGACTTTGGCGGCCTCGTTGCTATCTGTTGTACAGGTCACCGTGACGTTCGGGCCGACTTTGTCCTTGATGCCTTGCAGCGGCGTTACGGTGTAAGGCGGCGTGCCGCTGTACCAGTCGAGCAGGACCTCATCGGCTCGTGGGCCGACGACCGCGATAGACTTTAGCTTCGTCCGGCCGAGCGGCAGCAGCTTCTTAGAGTTTTTCAACAACACTATGGATTTCTGCGTCACAAGCCTTGCGAGAGCTTTATGCTTGTCCGTCGTCCAGGGCTCCGGTTCGTCCGCCGCGCCGATGCCGGCGTAAGGAACGTTGTTGTTTGGGTCTAACAAGCCGAGCCGGATGAAGACCCGCAGCGTACCTTTGATGACCTTATCGATGTCCGCTTCGGCCAGGCGATTCTCATCCAGCGCTGCGGTGACGCCGGAGGAAAACCCTCTATCCAAAAATTGATTGATGCCCGCCTTGACCGCTCCGGCGGCGGCCTGGCTGGCGTCCGGATAGTACTGCTGCGATTCGAAAAGCTTGGTGAAAGCGCCGCCGTCGGTACAGATGATGCCGTCCACACCCCACTCCTTGATGACCACTTCGTTGATGACCGGATGCACGGTGCACGGGATACTGTTGTACAGGTTGTAGGCCGTCATAAAGCAGCACGCCCCGCCTTCTTCAAAGCCCATGCGGAAAGGCATCGAGTAGTACTCGCGGAAGAGCCGTTCGTCGAAATCCGAGGACGTCATGGCTCGGTCGTCCTCATTGCTGTTCGCCAGGAAATGTTTCAATAGCGAGGCGGTGAGCCAATATTTAGGGTGGTCTCCCTGTAATCCCTTGATGAAGGCTGCGGCCATGGTTCCGTTGAAGAATGGGTCTTCGCCGTAGCATTCCTCAGTCCGGCCCCATCGCGGGTCGCGGCCCATATCGGCGTTGGGCGCTCGCACAATCAGACTGCCCCTGCGGAGTTTCTCGTTCTGAACCATGTAGCGAACTTCGTAGCCTTCGACCGCCCCGGCCTGCTGCATGAGTTCGGTATCCCATGTTTCGCCCATACCATAAGCCTGGGGAAAAATCGTCGTGGGATGAGGATTGCGTTTTCCCCAATTGCTCGGGCCGCCTTGCGCCATACCGTGAAGCCCTTCGCAGTGGCCCATGTTTTGGATGCCAAGCCGCGGCACACCCGGACGGGAACTGAGAAACGCAACCTTCTCTTCCAGTGTCATCAGCGAGACGACGTTGTTGACCCGCTCTTCAATCGGCAGGTTGGGGTCCTGGAATGGATACGGGGTCTGTCCAGAAACCCGCATGGTAATGGCGAGGAAAAGACACGCTCCCGACAACAAATACGATTTCGATTTCATGAGTTACACTCACGTTGGTCTGGATGTTTACTGTTGTGACGCTGGAACCGCAGGACGCAAAGCCGTAGGCTGCGCTTGGAGTCGAGTCACGTTTGACGACAAACCCGGTGAGCTGGCCTTGAGCGTGACTTCTCCCGACTGCCGGGCAGACTGCACGATTACTTGCGCCAGACCATTAAAGACACTGCGTTTCCACGTGGGTATAGGCACGATAACCTGAATAACGCCCGGGTCTGTATTAAGATTTTCCCACTGGCTCTTTTTGGCTAATTGAGTCCCAATAACAGCATAGATGTTTTTTCCAGGTCGGAGAATGGCATGGTCGAGCGTGTATTTCTGACCAGGAGCATCACGCTTGATGTCTTGCGCAATACGATGTCCATTTACATAAATCGCTTGCCCCTCAGCCAAACTTTTTGTCAGCAGTGTTATTTTTGTATCATCAGCAAATTCCTGCAAATTGAATACGCCGCGAATCACAATCACCTTCGCAGGACCTTTAGCTTCTTTATTATACTCACTCGGCTGTTTGAATGCCTGCCAGTTTGAGTCATTAAAATCAAAGGCCACCTCTGGACGGTCCTCCGTGCCATCCACTGTTTGCATCTTCAAGTTTTCAATTCGTACCTGGCTGACACTTTCAATATACTTATCAGGCTCATGTGACGAAGGGTCACCGTTACCCACTCCGATGATTCTGCCCGGTCCTTCGATAGCAAAAATAATCTCATTGTTTGCGGTGGCCACACATCGTTCCTTTGAGTCGTTGACCTGTACTGTGATTACCGAAACATCTTCGCCATCGGCTTTGATGACTGCGCGGTGGGCAGTCAGCTGGATGGCAGCCGGTTCTCCGGTAGTCTCGATGCTATGGGTAGCAACTTCTTTACCGTTTTTGTATCCTCGCGCCAGAACTGTGCCGGGCTGATACTTTACTTTCCATTGCAGATGCGAGTTTTTCTCCATTTTTTTCCTGCCGACGCTTTTATCGTTGAGGAAAAGCTCAACTTCATCGCAATTGCTGTAAGCCCAGACGTCAAATTCCTGGTCTTCTTTACCCTTCCAGTTCCAGTGGGGAAATACATGGAGCACCGTTTCATCCGTCCAACACGATTTAAGATAATAAAAGCAGTCTTTGGGAAAACCACAGAGGTCAATGATGCCGCATTGTGAACTTACCTGAGGCCAACCAAAGGGATTAGCTTCGCCGCGATAGTCGAAACCCGTCCAATAGAACAAACCGGCAAGGTAAGGCCGAGCAGCATAGTGCTTCCACCCAACCTCGATATCTCCGCCTGTCGACCCTTTTTTGTGGAGAGGTGCCATGTGTGCATTGGGTCTGTCATCGAAGTAAATGCCGCGTGTTCCCTGAGTGGTTGTTTCCTCGGTACCAATACCCGGCTGATTGGGAAACTTGGCGTGTTGTTCATCGGTGCTGCCGTGACTTATGTAGTTATATCCCATCACGTC
Organism: uncultured Pirellulales bacterium; assembly: GCA_964581905.1. Lineage (GTDB taxonomy): Bacteria > Planctomycetota > Phycisphaerae > Sedimentisphaerales > Anaerobacaceae > CAZBWE01. Next base: position 3,973 of record CAZOQJ010000057.1, on the reverse strand, counting down.
GATGACCCTGGAGATACCCTGTCCCCAGCCGCCACTGATTGCCACTGTTGTGCGCCGGGTCGGGTCGAGACGTTTTGCAAATGCCTGCATCGTTGCGGCGATACGCTCGCCGGTAATATTGCCCTCAAAGGCCCATTCCTCATTGCCCAATGACCAGATGATGACACTGGGGTGGTTTCTATCGCGTAATATCAACCTTTTGAGCTGGTCGAGCAGCTCCGGCGTAGTTCCCATCAAGCGGTTCTCATCAATTACGAGCATCCCCAGACGGTCACAGGCGTCGAGCAGTTCCGGTGTAGGCGGATTGTGCGAACATCGGTATGCATTGCTGCCCATTTCCTTCAGGCGTGCGATTCGGAATTCCTGCAGCGCATCAGGTACTGCAACGCCGACACCGGCATGGTCCTGGTGATTATTTGTGCCCTTGAGTTTTACATGCTTACCATTAAGGAAAAATCCTTCGTTAGGGTCAAAACGAACTGTACGGATACCAAAGGTGGTCTGGTAACTATCGACAACGGTACCTGCTGAGCGAACCTCGGTGATGAGCTTGTACAAATAGGGTGACTCAAGCGACCAGAGCACTGGTTTCTTAACTTTAATCACGCAGGAAAATTCATCGTTATCACCAGGCTTAAGGGATAGCTTTTTCACCCGTCTGGTAGCAACAGATTTGCCGCCAGCATCGACAATGCTCTGAATAATATCAAACTTGGCTTTGGTCATTCCTTCGTTGATGACGGTCGCCCGCGCGGTAACATTGGCAGTATTGCCTTTGACATCGGATGAGACGAACGTGCCATAAGGCGCGACGTGCAATGGTGCTGTTTTGGTCAGCCAAACATGACGATAGATGCCGGCGCCTTCGTAAAACCAGCCTTCTTCCATTGTAGCATCAACGCGAACTGCAATGACGTTATTGCCGCCATAATTCAGATGGTCTGTTATGTCATAGCGGAAACCGCTGTAACCGCTGGGTTCGTGACCCAGGTAATGGCCGTTGACCCACACGATTGAGTCGCGGAAAACACCGTCAAATTCAACACCGATGCGCCGGCCTAAATCAGACTTGGAAATTGAAAAGGATTTTCTGTACCAGCCAACGCTGGTTTCGGGGAATTTTCTGCCGACTGCTTTATAACCGTGACTGTGGCTGCCATTGCTGGCGAAGGGCACCTCAATCGCCCAATCGTGAGGAAGATTTAGAATCCGCCAGGCACGGTCGTCGAAATTTGCCGATGCAGGGCCATCTCCATAGCCGGCTTTGGCGAAGTAGGAAAAAAAGCCGGTTGCATGATTGAAATCTTTGTCTGTATCGTATGCGTGACCAAAGGCGAAACGCCAGCCGAAATCCATCAGCAGCCGCTCGCGGCCGGGGGATGCGGCCGCAGACTGTTCTGCCCGAGCCAGGGATTGTACGAAAACCTGCGAGCCTATTACTGATAAAAACAGGAAAATCTGCAATAGTTTTTTCATGTGACTATTCCTTGCAATAGTAATATATGCTTTTTTTTGTGAATTTTCGTGGTGCAAGTATACACACACCTGCGTCAGACGAATGGGTCTATCATAACCTATTTTGCCGCCAGAACGCAACAGTTTTTTGGGTTGTGCAACGGCCTTCTTAACATCAAAGCGTGGATTAGCAAAACCCCTAACTACCTGCCTAAGAGAGGATTACAAATGGGCCCGCAAGGATTTGAACCTTGGACCAATGGATTATGAGTCCACTGCTCTACCGCTGAGCTACGAGCCCGCAAAACCCTTTAAGTGCTTTTAGGATAATCGCTTCCACCATTAGTTGTCAATACCGTTTTCCAAAGAAGCTCACAAAAACAGCCAAAAGTGTCATTTTAGTGTTAGTCTGCTGTCGTTTCAGACAAAATGTATTTCAGTGCTTAGTCCGCAGCGCTAAAGTCTTCGGCCGGAATTGGGAGGAATTTGCGCACCTCTAAGGAAGATTAAGGGCCGTATTTGAGACCCGATGCTGAAAGAACCGGGACCCTGATTGTTACAGTTCTTTATATTCGAAGAAATCAAAGTCCGCTTGTTTACGTGCTCCGGAGATATCCTGACAGCAGATACCCACGAATGTGCCAGTAAAACAACCATCTTTGCAGTACTCATCGCTAAGCCGTGTTGCGTCAAGTGATGGGCCTATCTTTTTCCCGTCCTTCTCGTCGAGACTGTATGAAAACTGCAGGTTGCCATTATCTAAATCCATTCTTAAGAAACACCCGGCCTGATTACCTAACTGGACTTCGTGTTCGGTGAGTTCCTCATAAGAACCGTTGTCACAGGCGACAATACCTAAATGCTTACCGAGTTTTTCATCGAGACTGATGCGCAGATAGAAGTAGTTTTGAACGTCATAAAAGCAGACCAGTCCGGCCATCTGCTGGAAGCTCTCCGGCTCAAACTCAACATATGTTGTCACCTGGTATTTAAATGACGTAAGCCTTCGCGCAACCAAGCTCTGCTCGTGAAGCGAGGCGAGAGATTCTCTTCCCTTCAGGCGCAAACAGCCCGGTCGTTCCTTTAAGCTCAGCCAGCTTGTCCCTGCCGGGACGCGCAGGGTACTGAAATGGACGCCAAGCTCATCGCAATCAAAGTCGTCCCGAACCGGTTCGGGCGCAAATTCATGCTCCGGCAAATCCGGCGCTTCGCAATAAAGCGATGGAGCGTTACCTCCTTCGACTCTCAGCCATTCGTCATCAGTCCAGTAACACCTTTGGATAGCAGTTTCTCTTCCGAGCATACATCGCAGCTTGGGCTCGGTATCACTTTTGAGTGGTCGGCCGCAAAGATGGACCATATACCATTGGCCATTTTGTGTTTCAACCAGACTCGCATGTCCTGCTTTTTGTAATTCAAGCTCCGGCTTTTCCGCTGAAGTCAATATAGGATTCGAAGGGTCAAGCTCATAAGGACCAAAAAGATTTTTGGACCTGGCCATTGTTTCCGCATGTTTATAGAATGTTCCGCCCTCCGCCGTCATAAGATAATAATAACCATTTTTTTTGTATATATGCGGGCCTTCAACAAGGCCGATTTCCGTTCCCTTATATATGTTTCTTACCGGGCCAATAAGCTGCTTGCTCTTCGGGCAATACTCCTGGATTAATATACCAGCGAAGCATCCTCTTATGGACGCATGTTCATCTTCGTTAGCCCCGTCATCCGGGTTTGACTGCTCAATCACTTTTGCCTTGCGATGGTCCCACAGCATATTTACCAGCCATTTCTTTCCATCTGTATCATGGAACAGCGAAGGGTCAAAACCGCTCGAATTAAGAAATATGGGCTCGGACCAGGGTCCCTTAATATTTTCAGCCGTCACTAAATAATTATGAACATCCTTAAAAACGCCTTTATATGACCTGACATTCGAGTAAATCAGATAAAACGAACCATCGCAGTAGCTCAGACACGGAGCCCATACACCACCGGATGATATATTGCCCCTCAAGTCAAGCTGGCTAACACGGGTAAGCGGATGCGTCAGCAATCGCCAGTGGACAAGGTCTTTCGAATGATGGATTTGCACGCCTGGGAACCACTCAAAAGTACTGGTTGCGATGTAATAGTCGTCATCGACGCGGACTATGGAAGGGTCTGGATTAAAGCCCGGCAAAATCGGGTTTTTTATCTTGTTCATGTTATACCAATCATAAAAAGTGTATGTGCTGTGCAGTAACTACTTGGATAACCGCAAAAGCAATAACCACTCCCTTACGGTCGTGGCTCTGTTTTGCCAAACGTTTAAGTATAACCTGGTCATTATATATTGGCAAACGATTTTATACGCCTATGGCGTATTCTGTGCTCCAAATAGGTTCGATACTTCGACAAGCTCAGTGCAGGCAAGCTCACTACAGGTTGGGTTTGTTTGGCTTTGTTTGGGTTTGTTTTTCATTGTTTCCGCCTTCGCCGAGGCTTCGGCGGACAAGCGTAGTTCTTTGTATAACAATAG